>CAYWBS010000320.1:0-4526 GCA_964456215.1 uncultured Hyphomicrobiaceae bacterium | reverse complement strand
GGTCGCGACGCTGAAAGAGGTGCCCGCACCACCTGCCCGGTCAAGCTCCCGGTTTCGATGGCCGGTGCGCGGCCGTATCATTTCGAAGTTCGGTGGCAAGCCGAACGGGCTCCACAATGACGGTGTCAATATCGCCGTGCCTGTTGGAACCTCGATTAAGGCGGCGGAGAACGGAGTGGTCGTCTATGCCGGAAACGAGCTCAAGGGCTACGGCAACCTGGTTCTCATCCGCCACAGCGACAATTGGGTTTCCGCCTATGCCCATAACAGCACGATCCTGGTCAAGCGCGGCGACGACGTCAAACGCGGCCAGATCATCGCCAAGGCAGGCAAGAGCGGCATGGTCAATCAGCCGCAACTGCATTTCGAGTTGAGAAAAGGGTCAAAACCGGTTGATCCGCTGAACCATATGACGTCGAGCTGATCCAGGTTCCATTGCGACGATAGGGCCTTTGGCAAGTCCTGGCCGCGGGTAGATCAAGCCGCGTGAAAAGTGGCGGGCAAGTTCGCGCAGAAGGCGGCTTTTCTTTCCGGACCGGATTTCAAATGCTCGGCACGCAGCTGCGGCTCCAGCACTTTGCTCCGCCACCCCTAAAGCAGCTCCTGATAGGGCACGATGGTCGATTTCACCGTCTTCATGGCCATGGCCTGGGCGACGGCGTCCTTGACACCTTGTTCGGTGAAGGGAAAGAGCGTCTGCATCTTCCGCCAGGGATAACGGTCGCGGGCGCGGTGGAGCATGTCGACGCCGAGGGGCAGGTCGTTGGCCGTGAACGCCCAGCTGCCGAGCAGATTGATGTCCTTGGCGCAGAAGCGATGCCAGTTGGTCATGATGGCGCCGGCGTCGGTAAACTGGCCCATCTCGACGAAGGTGCCGCCGTCGCGCAGAAACTCGATGCCCTCAGGTCCGGCGCTCGGATGGCCGGAGCAATCAAGCACGAGATCTGCGCCAAAGCCGCCGACAATGTCGCGCACTTTGGCGATCCGTTCATCGGCGGTCTTATGGGTCTCGATATCGACCGTTGCCTCGGCACCGAATTCACGCGCCAGCCTCAAGCGCGGCTCCTCGGGCGCGCCGATGGCGATGACGCGGCCGGCACCCATCTCCTGCACCGCGGCGATGGCCAGAATGCCGATCGGACCCGTGCCCTGGACGACGACCGTATCGCCCCAGTGGAAGCGGCCGGCCTCGATGGCGCGTTTGACGGCGCGGATGCACGACGTCAGCGGCTCCGAGAGCGAGCCCAGCAGCAGCGGCATGTCATCGGGCAGCTTGTAGATCTTGGTGCCCGGCAGCATGTCGAGATCGACATAGACATGCTCCGCCCAGCCGCCCCAAAGATGCGGCGGCTTGTCGAAACCGAGGTAACGGCCGTAATAGACCGGCGTCAGGCACTTGTTGGCGTTTTCGGGATAGTGCACGCAGTAATAACAGGAACCGCAGGGCATCAGCGGCGGCAGCATGACCTTCGAGCCGACATTCAGGGGCTTGCCCATGAAGTCTTCCGTGAGCGCGGCCCCCTTTTCGACGATAACGCCCGCGAGCTCATGTCCGAGGGTGAACGGCCAGGGTAGGGGCTTCGGCCAATGGCCCTTGAGGATATGGAGATCCGTGCCGCAGACGCCGCAGGCGCCGATCTGGATGAGCGCCGCTTGTTCCGGTATCGAAGGCCAGGGCACCTCGCGGATCACCGGATCGGTGGCCGGCCCATCGAACGTCGCGACGCGGATATCTCCAGCCATTGAACGCCTCCCGTCGAAATCTGGCCAGACCTACATGGTGCCGGGGAAGGCGCCGCCATCGATCAGCAGGTTCTGTCCGGTAATGAAGCCCGCATGGGCGGAGCAAAGAAAGGCGCAGGCGGCGCCAAACTCTTGCGCCGTGCCGAAGCGGCCCGCCGGATTTGCCGCCGCACGCCGGGCGGCCATTTCGTCGGCCGAAACGCCCTCCTTCTCGGCGGCGATGCCGACATTGGTGCGCAGCCGGTCGGTGTCGAACGGGCCGGGCAGCAGGGCGTTGATCGTCACATTGCTGCGGGCGGCTTTCCGCGCCACGACGGCGACGGCGCCGGTCAGTCCCGTGCGTGCGCCGTTCGAGAGTTCCAGGCTGGCGATCGGTGCCTTGACCGCGCCCGAGGTGATATTGACGATGCGCCCGAAGCCACGATCCATCATGCCGTAAACCGTCGCGTGAATGAGGGCGATCGGCGTCAGCATGTTGCCCTCCACGGCTTTGCGCCAATCGTCCAGGGAGAAATTCTTGAAGTCGCCGGGCGGCGGCCCGCCGGCATTGTTGACGAGTATATCGGGATCAGGACAGGCGGCGAGAATCTGGCGGCGCCCGTCTTCCGTGGTGACATCGCAGGCGATCGGCGTCACGGAAACACCACTGGCGTTCTTGATTTCCTCCGCGGTCTGTCGCAGCGCCGCTTCGCCTCGCGCGCAGATCACCAGATCCACGCCCTCATTGGCCAAGGCCTCGGCGCAGCCCCGGCCCAAGCCCTTCGATGCGGCGCAGACGATTGCCTTTCGTCCTTTGATGCCCAAATTCACGTTTGATCCCTCCACGGCAAGCTTATTGGAATTGGTGCTATTGATACACGAGATTGACGGAGAAGCCAGAGGATCGGAGCCGGCCGCGAGGTTTCAGAAGTCGGGACTCGCGATAATCTCGACGCGATCCGCGTAGAAAGCGATGTGGCCCTGAATTTCCGACACGGCCTCATATGGCTCGGCATAACTCCAGGCGGCGTTCTCCAGCGTCTCGCCAGCCACCGTTACATCAAAGTAGCTGGCATCGCCTTTATAGGGGCAATAGGTGCTGTGGGTGGTTTGGCGAAGGACGCCGGATCGTATATCCGCCAAAGGAAAATAGTAGACCGGCGGATAGGCTGCTTCGCGAAGCATCAGCGCATTCTGCGTCTCGGAAATGATGACGCCATTGACGCAGGCGCGCAAACGGCCCTTATGGGCGGCAATCTCGATCGGGTGGTCGGGTCCCGGTAATTTCATCCCTTTTCTCCGCGCGGACATCGGCCGGTCGGCATTGACTCATCCGCGGCAAGACTTAGGATTTCGACGCCCCGCCGCCAAGCCCTTATAATCGACGAAGAACGAGATTATCGCCAACATGACCAGCCAACTCCCAGCCGAGCCCGGATCCCCGCTCTCCGCTATTGACACGCCCGCCCTCATCATCGACCTTGACGCCTTCGAAGCAAATTTGCGGCGCATGGCGGACTATGTAGGCGGACATGAAATCCGGCTCCGGGCCCATGCCAAAACGCACAAGAGCCCGATTATCGCCCGTAAGCAAATGGCCCTCGGAGCAATCGGCATATGCTGTCAGAAAGTCAGCGAGGCAGAGATCATGGTCGCGGGCGGCGTCGATAATGTTCTTGTGAGCAATGAAATCGTCGGCTCACGGAAACTCGACCGCCTTGCCGCTCTTGCCCGTCAGGCGGAGATCGCCGTCTGCGCGGACTGTCCGAGCAACATCGAAGCGCTCGGCCAGGCCGCCGAAAAATTCGGCGTCCGGCTGACTGTGCTCGTCGAAATTGATGTCGGCGCTGGACGCTGCGGCGTGGCGCCTGGCGAGGAAGCGCTCGGGCTTGCACGGGCAATCGACGTCCACCCGGCGCTCCGTTTCGGCGGCCTGCAAGCCTATCATGGCTCGGCGCAGCATATCCGCGGTTCCGAAGAGCGCCGGCACGCCACCGAGTGCGCAGTACACCTTACCAGGGAGACCGTTACGCTTTTGGAGAGCCACGGCCTTGCCTCGAAAATCATCGGCGGCGGCGGCACGGGGTCATTCGAAATCGAAACCGCGAGCGGTCTCTACAATGAGCTGCAGGCGGGCTCCTATATCTTTATGGACGCCGACTATGCCCGAAATCACGCCGCCGAGGGGAGCATTTTTGAAAGTTTTTCTCATGCGCTCTTCATCTTCACGACGGTAATGAGCCGGCCGGCGGAGAACCGCGCCATTGTCGATGCCGGCCTGAAGGCGGTGAGCGTCGATTCCGGATTGCCGGAAGTCGTTGGCGACAAACGGGTCCGGTTTACAAAAATTTCCGATGAGCACGGTGTGCTCACCGCGGAGACCGCGGGCATACTTCCGGGCTATGGAGAAAAGCTGCTTGTGATCCCGGGCCACTGCGACCCGACTGTCAACATGCATGATTTCTATGTGTGCGTGCGGGGTCTCAATACCGCCGGCGCGCATGTCGAAGCGGTGTGGCCGGTTGCCGCCAGAGGGGCATTGTTTTGAGATTCCGGAAAAACGTTGTGACATATTTCGGCGACCCGTTGCCGCGTCGGGTCACTATCCGATACTTCGGATTAAACTCGTTCGGGCGGCGGAGGATCAGTTTTTGTCTTATGCCGATCCACTATAATCGAATATCATAGGGGGCCGTTCGACAGGGAGTTTGCAGAATGTCGAATGAGGGCACTCTGCGCTTTTTGAGGGACTGGTGCCAAGTAACTTCTAGGGAGGAAATATAATGAAACGCCTATTTGTGACA
>CAYWBS010000319.1:0-4532 GCA_964456215.1 uncultured Hyphomicrobiaceae bacterium | reverse complement strand
GAGGACGTCTTCGATCACGCTCTTTTCACCGCTGCCGAAGACCGGCTCATAGATCTTGCGCGGCTCGACCCGGCGCTCGCCGTTGACCTTGCCGTATTGCTCCTTGACCCGGTGGCAGGTGATGCAGCTCACGCCCTCGCGGGAAATCTGGCTGCGCTCCCAAAGCGGTGTTTCGCGCTTCTCGCCGAGCTGGGTGCCGACCTGCTGGTGGCAGCGCACGCAGAAGGTACCGACCGTACCTTGGGTCAGTCCCTGGAACTTCTGCTCGAACTTGTGGAACATAGGTGAGATCGACGCATAGGCGTGCTGTGACGACGACCATTCCTCGTAGATTTGTTGATGGCACTCGCCACATTGCGCAGCGGTGGGATAGAGGGAGAGGGTTTCCTTGTCGACCGGGCCGCTGTGGCCATCGGGCTTGGCGTTTGCGCTATCGATATCGGCCTTTCCGGATGCTCCTTCAGGCTTGGCTTTTTGCTCCTTGTGCCCCTGGAGAAGAGCTTCGTGCGCGGCCTTCGCGTCGGTTGCTGTGCCCGCTCCTGTATTCTGGGCGAGCCTCAACTCGGACTGTGCTTGTACGATTGGGGTCTGGACAGCTTTGCTGGAGGCGGCGACGGCACTCTGACTAAGGATTGCTGAGTGTATCAGTATGGCGCTCGCAAAACCGCAGGAAAACTCCGCAATGGCGAACAATCGTTTCATCGCCTCCCCCCATAATGAATTCCAACAGCATCCACATTTGCATCGCCCCCGCGAAAACGACATTCGACAGTCGTGCGTGATTGCCGTTGTGAAAATACATGTGTGAAACTTGGCCGCCTTATGGCAACGACCAAAGAGAAATCATCACGAAAAAATACAACGCTTGAAATAACAAGTACGATCTAAAGAAAGACTGAGATTGAGCAGATGGCGCCATAGCCTTCTCAAGATTGGTGAGGCCCCGTTGAATGGGCGCCTGCCGTCTTGGTTATGGTCGTTTTTGGCCCTGCCGACCGAAGAAGAATCTCAGACTTGCGCGCGCCATAATCATTTTAGGAGCACAATGCATTTCTGGCCGGTTCGAGCTGTTTGCGGGTGTGACGATGCCGCCGTCTTGGCTTGTCTTCCTCTGCGCCAACGCAATGGTCTTGGCCGACAATTGTTCGAAGGTCTTTTGGCGAAAACAGAGAGACGTGTTCAGTTCTTGCAATCTCTAACCATCAAAAAGTCATTGTCTGACCATGATGGGAGGATAGAGCATGGCGGATAAGCGAGTTATGCCAAGCACGTAGCTATTGTGCTTAAATGGAAATTGCCGCCTTGGAATGGAGATTTCCTCATTGTGTTTGTAATCGGCGTCGGCTTTAAACAGGGGGTAGCACAAGTGACGGACGAGGGGAAAAAGCGGTCGTTTCTGCTTCCGAACGATGAGGGCGGGTGTTTCGGATTCAGAACGCTTGAGTTGTTGAGCGTCCCGGGCAGGTCGGCGACGGCGGGTCACCCGCACTAGCCGACGATGGGTAACTTGAGGCCTTCCGGGATCAGACAATGGCAAGAAGTCACCAGATTACTGTCAATGGTAAAAGCTTTCTGGCGCGTCGCGGCGAGTTGCTACTGGACGCTGCCCTGAGCAACGGTATCGACCTGCCCCATGACTGCCGCGCCGGCCACTGCGGCACCTGCTGCGTGCGGCTGGTATCCGGCGAAGTACAGGGTGGCAAAGGCTCCGAGCCGGGTATCGTGCATGCTTGTCAGTGCCGGATCGTCGGCGATGCGGTGATCGCGAGGAACCAGCCGTCGGATGTTCGCACCGTCGAAGGCATGCTGAGCTCATTGCGCGCCCTGTCGCCCGAGGTGATGGAGGTCGGCATCAGGACGGACCGCGCGCTGCCCTATCATGCGGGGCAATATACGAAAGTGCGCTTCAATGGCTATCCGAGCCGTCCTTTCAGCATCACCCATCCCTTGGGTGGCAATCCGAACAGGCGCTCGGTCTGGTTTCATGTCCGGCGCATGAAGGATGGGCGCGTCACCCCTTCGCTCGGCAAGCTCATCAAGCCGGGCCATCGGGTGAAGCTGACCGGGCCCTATGGCTCGGCGCATTTCAGGCCCAACCTGGCCAGCCGGATGATTCTCGTCGCCACCAACACCGGCTTTGCGCCGATCTGGTCGATCGCCGTCGCTGCGCTGCGCGAGAATCCGGAGCGCTGGATGATGATCATCGCTGGCGGCCGCACCATCGAGTCGCTCTATATGGGCCCGGCTCTCGCGCAGTTGGCCCGCTTCCCCAATGTCCTCGTCGTGCCTGTCTGCAGCACGCCGCAGACCTTGACAGCAGCGGTGAAGCTGGGCCGGCCGACAGACTTTCTGCCGCGCCTGATGCCAAGCGATGTGCTCTACGCCTGCGGCGCGCCGGGGATGGTCGAGTCAATGAAATCGATCGCGGCGCACATCGGCGCGGTCTGCTATGCGGATCCGTTCCTGCCGACCACCGACGACACGGCCGAGGAAAGTGTTCTGACCCGCTGGATCGCCCCCGCAACCGGCGGCAACAGCCGGCAGGCGTATAGGGCGGCTGAGGGGTGAGAAGTCATTATCTTCCTCAAAGCGCACAGCCATCGGTCGATCGGGTTCGGACCCAGGGCTCCTCTCCGGTCTTCCGTGCTTTGTCTCTGCGGCTTGCTGATCATCGTCGGCTTTGCCGCGGATGGCGCAGTTGCGTCCGATCCGGCCAAGACCGTCGGTCCGAATGCCTGTGCCGAATGTCACAAGCAGGAGGTCGAGGCCTGGAAGGGCACGCATCATTTCAAGACCTTCCGTGAAATGCCGCGCAAGAAAGAGGCGAACGAAATCGCGAAAAGAATGGGAGTGCGGCGCATCAAGTCGGAGAGCTTGTGCCTGAATTGCCATTTCACGGTGCAGCGGAAGGACAACAAGGAGAAGCCAGTCTCGGGCATCTCCTGCGAATCCTGCCACAGCGCCGGGCGGGATTGGATCAAGGTCCACAGCGGGTTCAGCGGCAAGACAGCGAAGACCGAGACCAAGGCCGAGGAGGAGGCGCGCTGGAAGCTCGCCGATTCCAAGGGGATGATCAGGCCGCGCGCTCTCTACCAGCTGGCGAAGAACTGCTATGGCTGCCATGTCGTGCCGCGAGAGGATCTCGTGAACAAAGGCGGCCATAAGGCCGGCAGCGCCTTCGAGCTGGTGTCCTGGTCGCAGGGCGAGGTGCTGCACAATACCTGGTATTCCAAGGGTAAGAACAACGTGCCGGCCAGCGCGGCGCGCAAGCGGATGCTCTTTCTCGTTGGCCTCGGCGTCGAGCTTGAGACCGCATTGCGCGCAGTCGGAAAGGCGACTGTGAGAAAGGCCTATGCGTTCGAGATGGCCAAGCGCGCTGACCGGGCGCGCAAGCAGCTCGCCACCGCGGCGAAAGCGGCGCCGAACGTGCCGGAAATCGCAAAGATGGTCGAATTTGGCCATTCGGCCGGGCTAAAGTTGAACAATGAACGCCTTCTGACGGCTGCTGCCGACGGCGTCTCCGAGCTGCTCGCGAGCATCACCCAGAAGTACGACGGCAGCACGATGGCCGGGCTCGACAGCCTGATACCCGGACCGGACAAGTTCAAGGGCACGGCGAGAAAGGCCGGCGCGGTCAATTGATCCGGCCGGCCGGCAACCTGAATGGCTCAATGGGGAAACAACCACCGCGATGGTAAATTTCGGAGGGGCTGCCGTGAGATCAGCGGGGCGGCGCGAGTCCGGATATCTCATCAGCCAGACAGTCCAGGGCCTTTTGATCGCGGCCATTTCCGGCGGCCTGTTCTGGCTCGTCTGGATCTATGGCAACGGGCTCCGCGACCCGCGCTATCTCGATGGCTGGGTGCTGGCCGGCGGCATGGGTTTGCAGGTCTATTTCCACATCGCCATCAAAACGGCCAGCCTGTCGCCGAAATCGGCCGTGCGCTGGCGGAAGATCCATATTTTTCTCGGCTATCTGCTGATCGCCGCCTTCATCTCGCATTCGGATTTCTCTCTACCGGACACCGGCTTCGAATGGGCGCTGTGGACGGGCTTCGTGCTGGTGACGCTGAGCGGCATTTTCGGCGCCTACCTTGCCTGGTCGCTGAAGGCCAAGCGCCGGATCGACGAGGGCATAAGCTATGATCGCATCCCCAGTCTCCGCGCCGAGCTGGCGCGGGAGGTCCACACCGCCGTCGCCGAGACCGAACCGGCCGACGCTCAGATCGCCTTACCGGGGCTGCCCTCCTTGCCCCATGACGACTGGATCATCGACCTCTACACCAACCACCTCCGGGACTTTTTCCAGGGGCAGCGCAATTTTGCCGCTCATCTCATCGGCTCGCAGCGCCCGCTGAAGCGGCTGACCGACGAGATCGACAACCTGTCGCCCTACGTCGACCAACAGAGCCGGGAGAAGCTTGCCGCCATCAAGGACCTGGTGGTCGAGAAGGACCGGCTCGATTTCGCGCGTGTTTATCTCGGGCTCACCAAGGCCTGGCTGTTCGTGCACGTGCCCGTCACCTATGCGC
>CAYWBS010000318.1:0-4543 GCA_964456215.1 uncultured Hyphomicrobiaceae bacterium | reverse complement strand
ACATGGGCATTCTCCTTGAATGCCCGGCTTTGAACTGTCAATTCCTGTCAGCCAAACTGTCCACTCAGAAGGGTGCACTCCACCTTGTAGACGAGCCTGTTTGCAGGAACGGTAGTTGGTCTGATTATTTCTAGGGGCCGTGTCTCCACAGCCAATAGAATGTCGGGAAGAAACCGACGCCCTATGGTTTTTCTCCGCGTTTGAGGCGTAACTCTATGTCGTCCAGAACCGGGATCAGGTCGGCGATGCTATCGACCACGTAATGGGCGCCGCGCTGGTACATGGTGGGATAAATGCGGTCGCGGTGTTCTTGCTTCACGCTTTCGGGTAGCTTCTCCCATTCATCCAACGGAAGGCCAACCTCGTTGCCCGAAATTGCAAGACCAACCGCCCAACCGCCGGCATTGAGTCCTTCTTCAATTCCGGTCAGGGTGTCGTCGACTTTGACAACGGACTGCACCGGCGAGACGTCCAGCGCAAGTATGTTGCGCAACACCATATGCCCATAGGGGCGGCCTCTAGGAACGTCGCCAGCTCCATATGTCGCGTCGGGAACATATCCCTGTTTTTCGGCGTCCCTTTGATTGATAGCCAACATTCCTGGTAGATAGCCGGATGTCGAGCCGATTTTGTAAATACGCTTGCGGCATTCGGTGACGACTTCCAATGTACCGGGAATTAGCGTCGAATAATCGGAAAGACAGGCTTCCTGCATGGGCACGAAGTCCTCAAACATCTTGTCGACGTCTTTACCTGTGGGTTCGGCACCGTGCGTATCGATCCAGCGGCGGCGGACACTTGGAATTTGGGAAATCAGGCCGATATGGACCTTCTTGTGGGCGCCCATGGGAGCTCGCGCTTCCTCCATGCTGATAGGAACACCGGCTTTGTCGTAAACTTTCTGGAAAACCACTGCAGGGGCCATGCAACCAAAATCCATCGTGGTTCCGGCCCAATCAAATATGACTGCACGGATCGGACCACGATAGCTGCGACTATAGGTAAATTCTCGCTCATGAGTAAATTGCATGACTTGTCAACCTTTCGTTTCTAGGAGCCGGACAAAAGAAGTGGCTTCATGTCCTTGACCGAAAGTCCCTAAATTCGTGGAATACATAACAATCTTTCCCGGCTATAGGAACGGCGTGCTCACGCGTCCACGCATTGCCTGGATCTAGAACGGTACCGGTATCTACATGTTTGCTTCGGGTCCTGGGCAATGGTGGCAATTGGTCGAAATCGACGGTGAATTTTGAGGGACAAGCAGACCAATTGTGCTCTCGCCGCCACCTACCGCTCATGGCTCCTACCGTACATAAGGGCTCGCTGCTGGTTTAACCACGGCTCAGGGGGGCTCAATGCGCAACTCCGCTTCACTGTTATCTGGCAAAAGACACTGTGAAAGGATTATCCGGAACTTTAACTGAATTCAGATCCATGCTGCCATCGGCCTCGGTCGCGAGTTCGGTCTCGCTGATTTCAGCGCTTTCCAAGTCTGTCAAACGGACGAACTTGAGACCTTCCATCGCTCCGGCTTCTTCTGGAAGAGAAAGCCGGGAGACCGTGCGTTTAGGCAGGACGAGAGCGTGTGTCTCTTTACTCTGCTGCAGCCCTACAACGCGGCAATCGTCTGTCTCCCGCTGGCCTGCGGCGGAAATCATCTCCGCATCTGATCCGAAACATGCATCGAGGTTGCGTACGACTTTCAGACCTAGCCTGGGATTAAAGCGACGGTCCACAACGCCGGTGCGAACGAAATATCCGCGGTCGGCGTCGGCAAATGTATCCAGATAAACATCGATGTGCGGTTGCGTCAGGCTGGCCGCAAGGGTCTCGGCTATTCTGTTGGCGTTTTCCAGATCGTTACAGGCTTCGGCGGCAGGGTTTGATGTCGCTAGACGAACATGTACCGAAGCGCTGATATTGAGGTCTTTGGCGATCTCACCAATTTCGATAATTTCTTCCCAGGGTGGCCGTTCCCTCGGAATTCGAAAAACGAGTCCGCTCGCGACATTGCGAAACCATTTCTCACCCGTAAGGTTCGCAATCATCTCACGCTCTCCGGCAACAAAGCCATGGTTGATCACGTGGTAATAACGCTGGCCATCTGTCTCCATGTCTTCCTTCGAGCGAAGTTTCGACAGCAATATGGCGATGCCGCATTCTGCCCTGAGTGCCATCAAAGACACTCCCATCTGCTCGGCTTCTTCTGGCGGCACACCAATCTCCCATGACGCGACGAGAGCGTGATACTCTTTGAGTGCCGCCAAAAGTTCTTCTGTCGGGAGCTTATAAGAAAAAATGGAGAACTCCATGCCAAGCTCTTTCAGGTCTTGCATGCGATCACGCAGACGGGCGTCGAGCAGGTCCTGGAACGGGACCCTCAGCTTGCGTATGCCCATCTCCCAGAGCGCGAGCAACGGATAGTCATTACGCACGATCTTGCGGGCGAACTCGTCGAGTCCGCCATTCGGAGGGATTTCGACGATTTCCGCCCACGGCTGGCGCATGTCGAGGCCGAAATTTCCTCGCATATTCAACCTCGGATGCGGCGGTGGCAGGATTGGGGACGATGCAGGCACGGGCTCATCGATCCCAAGCGTTTTTCCGTTCGTTCGGATCGGGTGGCAGAGATGGCCGTTCTCGTAAACATCGATGACAAAATAGCCAAGCTTCACCGCATCATTTCGGCCCGCCTCAGGGCCCGCTGGAATCCGATACATTTCACTATAGTCGTGACGCACGAATGTGATTGAAGGCAGGATATAGAAGTCGGTTCCGCAGATCCTGTGGTACCAGAAATTGTGCACATGCCCGGAGAAAACCGCTTCCACATCATACTTCTCGAACATATCGATCAGCCAGGAGCGCCCCGGCTCGGCGATGTTGTCGTAATACTCCAGCTCATCCCGCCGGTGGACGAACGGCGGATAGTGGATGCCTACAAACAGCCTCTTGCCTTGTTTCGCTTCAAGGTTGGCCTCAAGCCAGGCTTTCTGTTCCGCTTCTGCCGCAAGCCCGGAGTTGATGATCTGTGCGTTCAACAAAATGAAGCCACACCCGGTGTGCTCAAACGCATGATAGTGGGGTCCAAAATGTTTTTCCCAAAGCGCGAGACTCTGGTCAGAGACAGCTTCGGCCGGCCCCCAACGAATCGGTTTGTCGCCGATGTCGTGATTGCCTGGAATAATATGAAGCGGACAGTTGAGTTCTGAGACTTGCTCGTGGAAGCGTTCGGCCGCATCCACATAGATACCCATAACCGGTACCGGGTGAACAAGATCTCCGAGATGAATGGCAAAGGCGGGGCCAATCTGATTGATCTCATTAATGACATTCCGGTGGCGGCCATTCGCCAACTTGTTCACCTGATGCGGCGACATGGATTCCGTTTCGCTTTGATTAAGGTGGGAGTCCGTATAGACGACGAACGTGAAAAGTTTTTTGCCCAGACCGTGGTTGTTTTGAAGCGGAGCGTCCCCACCCTGAGCCATTCCATTTTCCTTCCGTTGGATTGCATGCGCGGCGGCTAGCCGGCCCGGTCGTACATGTTTTCGACAAGCGCTGCGACTTTGCCGCGTGCGTCCAGTTTGATATCAAACTGCTCGTAATATGCCTCTTTGGTCATAAACCGGTCATTGATTCGACTCATGTGATCACGCATGAGGCGATCAAGACGATCCCGCGTCGCGGCATGCTCGGGCGCGTCGATCAAATTTGTGAGTTGGTACGGGTCTGTCTTGTTGTCATAGAGCAGCCAGGGCACATCGATGGTCCGCACGTAGGTGTAGCGGTCGGTGATTACCCCTCGGTATTCGAGCCGCATGCCCTTATAGTCTGGGTACTGGTCCGGCCCTCGTGGGTCGCCAATGCTGAAAGGGCACGGATTCATGATCAACACCGATTCCGGCGGATCGTTTCGCTCCCCTCGGATAAATGGTGACAGATCGACCCCCTCCACTGTCTCCGGTAATGAAACGCCCGCCAGGCCGAGCAGGGTCGGCATGATGTCGATGACGCTGATCGGGAAGTCGAACACTGTGCCAGACGGCACAATACCGGGGCAACGTAACGCGAACGGAACCAGGGTTGCCTCACTCCACGGCCACTGCTTCTTGTATACCCCTTGCGATCCATGCATGTCTCCGTGGTCTGAGGTGAATACGAGTATCGTATTCTCGCTCATCCCAGTTGCATCCAGCTCATCGACAATGCGCTGGAACTGGTCATCAAGGAATGTCGTCTGGGCATAGTAGCCCCACAAATCCTCGCGTGGAACATCACGACAGTTCGGACGCCCCTCAATATCTGATGGGTCATACAGGTCCAGATAGTACTGTGGCGCCAGCCGGTAAGGATGATGCGGCGGTCCCCATGAGAGAAACAGGCAGAAAGGGCTGTCGTTCTCCTTTCGGCTGCGGACATAGCTGAGTGTCTCCGTGGTCTGGGCTTCAGCGTCCCATCCCTCCCACTGCTTCACCGCACCGTCATTGTCGGTGTAGAGAGACCGATCATAATTGTGCTCAAAATTCGCACCCATCCA
>CAYWBS010000317.1:0-4580 GCA_964456215.1 uncultured Hyphomicrobiaceae bacterium | reverse complement strand
GATTTCGGCGGCCTGAGCTTCCATCCTGGCGGCAAGAGCCGACAAGCGCCGGAGCAGGACGTGATTGGTCTTGATATCGCCGGTCTGGTTTATCTGACCGGTGAGGACGGCCAGTTCCTGCTCCGTCTCGCGCACAATGGGCGCGGCCCGGCGGGCGGGCGGCAGCCCCATAAGCGCCAGGGTGCGGTACGTCTCGATCTCGATGACCCGGCGCACAAGGGTGCCGGCCCGGTCCTCTCCCAATCCCTTATCGACTATGAGGATCTGCGTAAATCCGTTTGAGTCGGCTTGAAAATCCGTCGCGACGAGCGCGTCGCCACGCTCGGCCCCAATCAGGCATAGACTGTTGCGGTCGAACAGGCGGTCGATTTCCGTTTCCGTTGCGTCGTCAGAGACGATCGTCAGCTGGACGGCGACGATCAGGCGGCCCGGCGGAACGAATGCCAGCTCGCGCGGGGGCGAAAATATCTCGCCGTTCTCCGGCTGAATGGCCCAGCCATAGGTCGTGAACTCCGTATGCTGTTCCCAGCGCAGATCCCACATGCCAATGGTGGCGCGACAAAAGTTTTCATCCGCCGATGGCGGCGTGCCGCCCTGCGCACTCACCAGCTTTTCGAGCGCCCGGCGATCGGCGCGCTTCTCGCCGTCATCCGTCAGGAAGGCAAATTGGTAGAACTGCCGCGGCACCTTGACGGGCTCGAAGGGCCGGGCAAGCAGCTCGCCAAGCAACACCCTGCGCTCGTCAAATTCCGCAAATTCGCGCCACGAGGCCGCCGGTTCTTGTCTTTGATGAGTAATATCTGTCACTGTTGAATGGGTCCGCGACGGACAATAACTTTAGAACCCGCACTTTGGAACCGGTTTAGCCGGCATTCCCCGGCCTGAGCAGATGAAAAATGGCCGCATCTTCGATTGAGGGGCGTCGACGTGCAGAATAGCGATATCAAAGGAATGATGCGATAGATTTACCGTAAAATCCATTGACCTCTGAATTGCCGGGGTGGCGGCGCAGCCGCCCATGTCCTATTTCCTTCCTTGACATCGATGCCGCTCTGCAACAGGATCGCCCCGAAATTACCAACGGCTTTTGGATATGGAGCCGCTTTCCTGTCCGATGGATCCCGCAAGATGCGGTTAACCGGGAGGCAGCAAGGTCACCACCCGCCAGCGAAGCTTCGCCCGCGGGTGCATTTGTCGTTGCGCATCCGGTCATGGAGCGGAATATGGCTGAAGAATTGAAACTGGCGGAGTGCATCAACGACACCTGCCCGTGGTCCGGCAAGCCGGTGAGCGCCGATTCGCTCATGCGTTACCGGGGCGAAGTCGTCGGGTTCTGCAATCCCGGCTGCCGCGACAAATTCGAGAAAGCCGTCAACCTGTTCGCAGGCCTGAACGGCGACGGGCGGGGCAAGGCGGGATAGCATGTTCGAGTCCTTGGCAGAGCGCCTGTCCGGCGTTTTCGACAAACTCACCAGGCGCGGCGCGCTTTCCGAATCCGATGTCACGGCCGCGATGCGCGAGGTGCGCCGGGCGCTCCTCGAAGCCGATGTCGCCCTCGACGTGGTGCGCGATTTCACCGACAGGGTGACGAAGCAAGCCGTCGGCCAGGAAGTCTTGAAGTCGGTCACGCCGGGCCAGATGGTGGTCAAGATCGTCCATGACGAGCTCGTCGCCATGCTCGGCTCCGACGCCCGGCCCATCGACCTCAATGCCGCGCCGCCTTTCGCGATCATGATGGTCGGCCTGCAGGGCTCCGGCAAGACCACGACCACCGCCAAGATCGTCAAGCGCCTCACCGAGCGGGAAAAGCGCAAGGTGCTGATGGCCTCCCTCGATACCCGCCGGCCGGCGGCGCAGGAACAGCTCCGCCAGCTCGGCGAACAGACGGGCATCGCCACGCTTCCGGTCGTCGACGGGCAGATGCCGGCGGGGATTGCAAAACGCGCCATGGAGGCGGCGAAGCTCGGCGGCTACGACATCGTGCTGCTCGATACCGCCGGCCGGCTCCATATCGACGAAGCGCTGATGGCCGAGACGGTCGAGATCCGCGACGTCGCCCATCCCCATGAAACGCTGCTTGTCGCCGACGCGCTGACCGGCCAGGACGCCGTCAATCTGGCGAAAAGTTTCGATGAGCGCATCGGCATCACCGGCATTGTGCTCACCCGCGTCGACGGCGATGGCCGGGGCGGGGCGGCGCTTTCCACCCGCGCCGTCACCGGCAAGCCGATCAAGCTGATCGGCACCGGCGAGAAACTCGACGCCCTCGAAGAGTTCCACCCGGAGCGCATTGCCGGGCGCATTCTCGGCATGGGCGATGTGGTGAGCCTTGTGGAAAAGGCCGCCGAAACGATCGATGCCGAGCAGGCGCGGAAGATCGCCCGGAAGATGCGCAAGGGCGCGTTCGACCTCGAAGACCTCGCCGGGCAGCTCCGGCACATGCAGAAACTCGGCGGCATGGCGGGCCTTCTCGGCATGATGCCCGGCATCGGCAAAATGAAGAAGCAGATCGATGCCGCCAATCTCGACGATTCGATCCTCAAGCGCCAGCAGGCGATTATCTCCTCCATGACCGCGAAAGAGCGCCGCCAGCCGAAACTTCTGAACGCCTCGCGCAAACGGCGCGTCGCGGCGGGCTCCGGCGCCAATGTGCAGGACATCAACAAGCTCCTGAAGATGCACCGGCAGATGGCGGACATGATGAAGAAGATGGGCAAACGGGGCGGTCTCGCCGGACTTTTCGGCGGCGGCATGCCCGAGGTGCCGCCGGAGGCTCTCGAAGAAGCGGCGGGCGGCGGCGCTTTGCCTCCGGGATTTTCACTGCCGCCGGGCGGACTTGCCGGCGGGCTTCCGGGCCTCGGCGGCGGGTCGCTGCCGCCGGGCCTGCCGGGCAAGAAGAAGAAATGAGATAAGCGGGCGGGAGCGCTCCGCAACACATGAGCAATTGGAATGCGAACAGGCGAACAAGGGAAATGACATGCCATTGAAGATCAGACTATCGCGGGCCGGCGCCAAGAAACGGCCCTTTTACCGCATCGTTATCGCCGACAGCCGCGCCCCCAGGGACGGCCGCTTCATCGAGCGGGTCGGCTCCTATAATCCGCTGCTGCCCAGGGAGAGCGATGGACGCGTCCTGCTGAAGGAAGACCGCATCCAGCATTGGCTGAAGGCCGGGGCGCGGCCGACGGACCGGGTTCTCCGCTTCCTGGACGCGGCCGGGATCTTGCAGCGCGAGGCGCGCAACAATCCGAAGAAGGGACTTCCCGGCAAGAAACGCCTGGAGCGCGAGGAGGCCGAACGCCAGGCCGCCGAGGAAGCCAAGAAGGCCGGCGAGAGCTCCGAAGGCGCCGGCGAGGCGCCCGCGGAAGAGGCGGCCGCGGAATAGATACGCTTGATGGGAACGGTTTGATCCGCAGAGTGATCGACTCCGCCCCCTCGCGATATCCTCCTTCGTCATCCCCCGGCTTGACCGGGCGACCCAGTATCCGCCCAGGCCGCGAGATGGAGCTCAGCCAATGTTACGATGTCTACATTCTCGCCAGCCGGAAGCACGCCACGCCCTATATCGGCGTCACGTCTAATGTCACGCAACGGTTGGAGGCACACAGCACCTCGGCCGTAGCCCGGATGAAGCGAAGCGAAATCCGGGAACGATTGATAGGCTGCCCCGGGTTTCGCCGCGCTCCACCCGGGCACCTTGCTGCCCATCGGCAAGAAATGCCGAATTCAGTTGAGACGCCGCCCTCTGAAACAGGCAATGTTTCTCATCGTCGGCAAAAATGCTATTTGCGCAGCATTAGGTGCGCGAGTATCACGAACATGCTTCATGCGGAAGTCGCCGAGCTGATATTTGCGAGAAACAGGTGCAAAAAGGAGAGTTTGCCTCGGCACCATTGCCGGCGCGCAGGGCGTTGGCGGCGAGGTGCGCATCCGGACGTTTACCGAGGTCCCGGAGGATATCGCGGCTTACGGCGCGCTGGAGGACGAGGCCGGAACGCGAAGCTTTGAGATCACCGCCGTCAGGCCCCATAAGGGCGCGGCCGTTATCGCCCGCCTGAGCGGCGTCAGCGATCGCGATGCCGCCGAAGCGCTCAATGGGGTCGACCTGTTCATCGGCCGGGACCGTCTGCCGGACCGGGCCGAAGAGGATGTCTGGTATCACGCCGATCTGGTCGGGCTCACGGGCGTCGGGGAGGATGGCACACTGCTCGGCGAGATTGTGGCGGTGCAGAACTTCGGCGCCGGGGATCTGCTCGAGATCCGCCCTCCGGGATCCTCCGAGACCCTTCTCATCCCCTTCACCGAGGCGGCGGTGCCGAAGGTCGATATCGCCGCCGGTACCGTGACCATCGCGCCGCCGGAAGGCCTGCTCGATGATTGAAATCGATCCATTTGCCCGTCATGCCCAGACGAAGATCCGCTGCCGTCTGGTTTAGTTTTGAGGGAGACGTGAAAATTTGTTTTGTCAAAAGGAGATAGCGGACATTTCGGGACATTGAGACAGCAATTTGGCGGCGTGTTTATTCCCTTCCCCCTCGAGGGGGGAAGGCCAAACGCCACCGGTTTACCCGGCATTATGT
>CAYWBS010000316.1:0-4585 GCA_964456215.1 uncultured Hyphomicrobiaceae bacterium | reverse complement strand
TGACGACGGGCCAGCGAACGCGCATGCGCCTTGTGCGCCGGCGGCCTGCCGGTTATTTTCTTCACTTCTTCCCGTCATCCCAAAGCCAGGCGGCGCCCCGGACGCCGCTGGCGTCGCCGAATTTCGGCGGCCGGATGTCAACGGCGCGATTGTCCGAGAATATGAACGGGGCCATCAGTTCCGGCAGGGAGACATAAAGCCCCGGCAGGTTGGAAAGACCGCCGCCGAGCACGATAACTTCGGGATCAAAAAGATTGATGACGGCCGATAGGCCGCGGGCAAGGCGTGAGGCGTGGCGGTCAAGAGATCGCCGGGCCTCGGCATCGCCACCCTGCGCGCGGAATTGGATCTCCTCTGGCGAAAGGGTCTCGCCGGTATTGCGCTGGTGATCGGACGCAAGACCGGGCCCCGAAACCCAGACCTCAAGACAGCCCTTTCGTCCGCACCAGCATTGCGGTCCGGGAAACTCGAAATCTTCCATCCAGGGCAGCGGATTGTGCCCCCACTCCCCGCCTGTGTTGCGGGGACCATTGACAAGTCCGCCGCCGATGACGAGTCCGCCGCCACAGCCCGTTCCGATGATTACGCCGAATACGGAATGCGCGCCGGCCGCCGCTCCGTCAATCGCCTCCGAAAGGGCAAAGCAGTTTGCGTCATTTGCCAGACGGACTTTCCGGCCAAGACGTTGTGCGAGATCGCGGTCCAATTGACGACCATTGAGCCATGTCGAATTGGCGTTTTGTACAGTCCGTGTTGCCGGAGAGATGGAGCCCGGAATACCGACACCGACCGTGGCGGTCGTCTTCAAGTCACTTTCAATTTCCTCGACAAGCGCAGCAATGGTTTCGATCGTTCCATCGTAATCGCCCCGGGGTGTCGCTGCCCGCTTTTCGCGGACGAGGATGCGGTGCTGCCCGAAGGCGCTGACGGCGATCTTCGTTCCTCCCAGATCGACGCCTATGCGGAGCTGGCCGGGCATCACTTAATCCCGCGAGCATTTTGAGCCATCTTCACCCGCGAGTATCCGCTTCGCCGGCGCCACCTTGGCCGGATTGACACCTTCATTCGAGCAGAAAACGAGGAGAAGGGTCTCATCCGTTAATAGATAGTTAAGGATTTCCGCAAGAAAATCAGGGTCGTGCGCGCGGCCTGTCAGGCTTTCGGGTGCGAGGCCGGTGAGGTCGAGGAAGCGGGCAAGTCTATGGTCGTCTTGGGCAAGAAAACCGAGCGCTTTCAGAGAGATAAGCTCAGCTTCGTCCGTTGTGATCTTGTTTTCGCTGTGCGCGCCGCGAGCATGCATAGCCGCAATGGTCTCCAGTGTCTTCGGTCGTACAAGAAAAATTTTAAATAAATAGTTACGAGATCGCGTTTAGATAGGTCAAACAAAGTGTCGCATGCGATAACACATAAAATAGCGGTTTTGTTCGAGGGGACCGGTCGGCAGAGATGGAATATTCGCGACTCGCTGTAAAACGTGATGACTCGGGAGAGAGTCCGGTCAGGCAAGCGCCGAAGACCGTCCTTATTGTGGAAGACAACGAGCTCAACATGAAGCTCTTTCATGATCTGCTCGATGCCCACGGCTATCACACATTGCAGACGCGCAATGGAATGGAAGCGCTAAAACTTGCCAAGGCGCATCGGCCCGATCTCGTTCTCATGGACATTCAGTTGCCGGAGGTTTCCGGCCTCGAAGTTACGAAGTGGCTCAAGGACGATGAGGATTTGAGGGATACGCCGGTGATAGCGGTAACGGCTTTCGCCATGAAGGGCGATGAGGAGCGGATTCGGGAGGGGGGTTGCGAGGCCTATATCTCGAAGCCCATATCCGTGTCGATGTTTCTTGACACGATCCGGCAGTTCATAGGTGACGCGTAAGGTTTGTAGGTTCAGTCATGACTGCTCGTGTATTGGTTGTCGACGATGTTCCGGCAAACATCAGGCTTTTGGAGACTCGTTTGACGGCCGAGTATTTCGAGGTCGTGACCGCCAGGAACGGCCCGGACGCCATAAGACTGTGTAGGGAAGAGCGCATCGACGTCGTTCTGCTCGACGTCATGATGCCGGGAATGGATGGTTTCGACGTCTGCGAACATCTCAAATCCGATTCCAAGACCCTTCATATACCGATAATAATGGTGACGGCGCTCGATCAGCCCTCCGATCGCGTGCGCGGACTTGAAGCTGGCGCCGACGACTTTCTCACCAAGCCGGTGGATGAAGTCGCACTTCTGACACGAGTAAAGAATCTTGCCCGTTTCAAGACTCTTGCGGACGAAATGGTCCTGCGCGCCGCAACCAGCGGCCAGCTTGGCCTCGGCAGTGAATTTCTCGCGCATTGGGACAGGAGCTGCAATAATGCCGGTATCCTGGTTGTCGAGGACCTGGAGCGATCCGCGCAGCGGATCGCTCGCGCCTTGCGTCCGGATTATCAGGTGGAAATCGAGACGAATACGAAGGACGGCCTAATTAGGCTGCAACAGGAGCCGTATGATCTGCTGATGGTCAGCCTCGACCTGCGAAAAACCGATGGTCTGCGTCTTTGCTCGCAGGTCCGGTCGCTGGACAGGGGCCGTCATCTTCCAATACTCGTCATCGTCGAGCCGGGTGACAATTCGCGCCTGCTCAAAAGTCTGGACTTGGGAGTCAACGACTATATAACGCGCCCGATTGACAAGAACGAAATGCTTGCCCGCGTGCGTATGCAAATCAAGCGGAAGCGGTATGCGGATCATTTGCGCACTTTGCTGGAGCAAAGCGTCGAAATGGCGATCACCGATCCGCTGACGGGTCTCCATAATCGCCGCTATATGGAAACGCATATGTCCAATCTGGCTGACGAAGCCGAACGAAACGGGCGGCCGCTTTCCATTCTGGTGACCGATATTGACTTCTTCAAATCCGTGAACGATGCTTATGGGCATGACGCGGGTGATAAGGTCTTGAGGGAATTCGCGGACCGGCTTCGTGGGAATATCCGGCAAATTGATCTCGCTTGCCGGCTGGGCGGCGAGGAATTCGTGGTCCTCATGCCGGACACGGATCTCACCACAGCCCGCTTTATTGCCGAACGGCTAAAGGACTGCATTGCCGAGACACCGTTCGTGATGAGCGGAGGGGACAGACTGGCGGTCACCGCCAGCGTCGGCGTGGCATCGATGGATGATGGCGACTTTTCTCCGGATCGACTGCTTAAGCGGGCCGACAACGCCCTTTACAGCGCCAAACGTGGCGGCAGAAACCAGGTCGTGGCGGACGCCGCATAGCCGATCCGGCTCTTGCAAGGCAAAAAAGGTCTCAATCTTCCGCTAGGAAGATATCCACATGCGTCAACTTGACGCACGACGTCTATTTACGCCTGTCACATAATTAACGTTAATCCATTGCAAGGCTGGACGTTGTCATGTATGGGATGATTGGATAATATCGAGAATTGCGTGAATGCAGGATTTTTAGAATTATTCTAATCCTGTGGAAAACGCGTAGCGGGAGGCAAAGACGGGGTAGCTGAAGCACGATTTGTGCTGAAGGTCTTCCAGTCCCCACGCGACTCCCGAATTTCGTTTGCCCTGCGGAATGCTCAGGTCCGCCGCATCTCCTGGGTCCGTAGGGTTTGGCTGGCTGGGGACCGGCTGAGTGGCCTCCTCGTTAATGCCGAGTCCCAGCTGGCCACCAAGTCAAATGACCAACGCCCTCTTTGGTCCATTTGGCTTGAAGGTCAGCCTCGCGATGAAATTCGGATTTACCCCGCTGCCGAATCGTTGCGGGGCTGACCACTTCAACAAACATCTCTCTTAAAAGATTACCGAAGCATTGACGGTTGGGCCGGTGACCGAGGCTCGCGCCATCGATCACGTACTAAGCAAAGGATCACTTATTTGATCTTTGCTTCCTTAAATTCCACATGCTTCCGGGCCACTGGATCATATTTCTTGGCGACCATCTTTTCAGTCATCGTGCGGGTATTCTTTTTCGTAACATAATAGAAGCCCGTACCGGCGGAGCTTACCAGCTTGATCTTTTGCGTCGTCGGTTTAGCCATATTATTTTTCCCGAAACTGCGTTTATGAAATTCGGGCGAAGATGACGCCCCATCCTGTCGATGTCAAGTGATCCGATTGCCGGCGATGAATTCTTTGCGGCGCACGCCGTTCTTTACGAAGTAAAACGGAACGGAGCGCGGTTGCGAGAGGACCTTGCCGGCTGTGAATATATCTTTCAAATGATTTAGAATTTCCCTCGTGATCGGGATGATATCGCGATCGCAAGCCTGCTCGACGGTCAGCCATTGTTGGTTGATAAGCTCGTCATGGCGCGCGTGGCCGCAATGGGCGATCTCGTTTGCGGACACACAGAAAAATCGGGTATCGAACCTCCGCACTCTGTCGGGCGGCGTTATTGCGCGGGCGACAAAGCGAAGCTTCTCCAGTCGCGGGGCCACGCCTTCGTCGAAAAAAGGCCGCCATTCCTTAGACCGGCTGGGAACGGAGTTGTTCCGGCGTTGGCCGACGAGATAGCCGGTTTCCTCAAACGTCTCGCGTAATGCCGCCAGTGCAAGAGCACGGGCGCGTCCCTCGCTCGGCCG
>CAYWBS010000315.1:0-4601 GCA_964456215.1 uncultured Hyphomicrobiaceae bacterium | reverse complement strand
TTATTCATCGCGGTGTCGACTGTACGGCGTTCGACTCGGCGCGGGTGGCTGATCACCGGATTCATGCTCTTCGCCAAGCCTGGGGCGTCGGACCCGAGGAGCGGATCGTTCTCAACGCCGCACGGCTTACCGCCTGGAAAGGACAGCACGTTGTCATCGAAGCGGCGGCACTTCTGGCGGAGCAGGAACGGCCTCTCAGGCCGGTCTTCGTGCTTGCCGGCGCGGCGCAGGGCCGCGATGGCTACCGCAAATCGCTTGAAAACAGAATAAAAGAACTTGGATTGGGGAACCGCGTCAGAATCGTCGGCCATGTCGCTGACATGGCGGCGGCGTTTTGTGCAGCCACTGTCGCCGTCACGGCTTCGACGGAGCCCGAGGCCTTCGGACGCGCCGCGGCGGAAGCGGAAGCGCTTGGTTGCCCGGTTATCGTAACGAATATCGGCGCGACGCCAGAAACGGTCAGGGCGATGCCGAGCTTCGCACCGGAGGAGGCTACCGGATGGTCCGTGCCGCCGGGCGACCCTCAGGCATTGGCGGCCGCCTTGCGGGACGCCCTGGATATGCCTCTCGAAGCGCGCCTCGAAATGGGCCGCCGCGCCCGCACGCATGTTTTGGAGAATTTTTCATTGCAAAACATGCAGGTCAAAACGCTCGAAGCTTATGACGAGCTGATCGGTTCGCGCTTGACGCAAATCTATATTTACCGTTTGGGTATAGAATATTAGGTTGAATCCGGGATTGCGGAAGCTTGACTTGTCTCATCTTCTTCTCAATCCTATGGGAGATTATGATTTGCCGGAACCGGTAACGGGCCGCGCATCGTCGCGGTTTTGACCGGAGCCGGTTTCATAATGGACTGTTCGTAACAACAAGGAGATTGCCAAATTCCACGCCGACCAATGAAATTAGCACCGACGCGAGACGGCCCTCGCATAAATGACCTTATAGATTCCCAATCTGTTCAATTAATTGACGAAACGGGGGAAAATCACGGCACCATCAGCCTTGAGGACGCCCTTGATCGCGCTGTCGAGGCCGGTCTTGATCTCGTTGAGATATCGCCGAATGCCGATCCGCCCGTTTGCAAGCTGTTGGACTACGGCAAATATAAATATCAGGCCCAAAAGAAAGCGGCCGAGGCACGCAAAAAGCAGAAGACCTTCGACGTGAAGGAAATCAAGATGCGGCCGAACATCGATAATCACGACTATGACGTGAAGATGCGGAACATCAAGCGCTTCTTCGAGCATGGCGACAAGGTCAAAGTGACTCTGCGCTTCCGCGGCCGCGAAATGGCGCATGCCGAACTCGGGCGGCAGTTGCTCGACCGGGTCAAGGACGAGGTTGACGAACTCGCCAAGGTCGAGGCCGAACCGAAGATGGAAGGCCGCCAGATGATAATGGTGCTGGCGCCACGTTAATATTTGCTCCGGCAGCCATGCAATCGTCATCGACCAGGCGCATGACGCGCTCGAAACCGTTGCGTCCATGGCCGATCACGATTATAAACACCCACCCTTGAGAGCCGTCCGGCGGGGCATGCCGTGGCGGCTCCAAATGCTTGAGACTTTGGGTCCTGGCGGCACTGTCCGGATCCATCAAACCATTGGAGACAAGCAAAATGCCCAAGCTCAAGACCAAGAGCGGCGCCAAAAAGCGATTCCGCATGACAGGAAGTGGTAAGGTCCGCGCCAATCAGGCCGGCAAGCAACACGGCATGATCAAGCGCACCAAGAAGTTCATCCGCAATCAGCGGGGCACGACGATCCTGACGAAACAGGACGCCCAGATCGTGAAGAAGTTTCTCCCCTACGGCTGACAATCCTGCTCGCGCCGCGCCTCCCGGGGCGCACCCGGAGGCAATTCGAGACAACAAGGGTCGACCATCATGTCACGTGTCAAAAGAGGCGTTACCACTCACGCCCGTCATCGCAAGATCATTAAGCAGGCCAAAGGATATTACGGCCGCCGGAAGAACACGTTCCGGATTGCCAATCAGGCCGTCGAGAAGGCCGGCCAATACGCTTATCGCGACCGCAAGGTCAAAAAGCGAAACTTCCGCTCACTTTGGATACAGCGGATCAATGCCGCCGCCCGCGAGCACGGACTGACCTACGGCAGGTTTATCAACGGCCTGAGCAGGGCCGGCATTGCCATTGACCGCAAGGTCCTTGCGGATCTGGCCGTGAGTGAACCGGAGGCGTTCAAGGCACTTATCGCCAAAACGGAAGCCGCAGCCGGCGCGTGACCCCCGATTCCATCCGGCGCATTTGATCCGTGCCGGATCAAGGCAAATTCTGTTTGCGCGGGAGGAAAGCGATGAATGTAGCCGATACCGCGTCTGCCGGAGATCTACGAGCGCTTGAGGATGAACTCCTGGCTGCGATCAGCGACGCCGGTGACCTGGACGCCCTGGAAAAAGTGCGTATTTCCGCCCTCGGTAAGAAGGGGCGCATCTCGCTGCTGATGCGAAATTTGGGGGCCATGGCGCCCGAGGAACGCAAGAGCTTCGGCCAATCCGTAAATGGTCTCAAGATGCGGGTAACTCTGGCCCTGAACGACCGCAGGGGCGATTTGGAAGCCGCCGAACTTGCCGCGCGTCTTGCAACGGAAGAGGCCGATATTACATTGCCGGTGCGCACCGGCCCTCTCGGCGAGGGGCGCATTCATCCGATCAGCCAGGTCATGGACGAGATCAGCGAGATCTTTGCCGATCTGGGATTCTCGGTCGCCGAGGGACCGGACATCGAAACCGACTACAATAACTTCACCGCCCTCAATATCCCGCCCGAACATCCGGCCCGCCAAGAGCACGATACCTTTTATTTCCAGGAAAAGGCGGACGGCACGCGGCCGGTTCTCAGAACGCATACCAGCCCGGTGCAAATCCGCACCATGCTGCAAAATAAGCCGCCGCTGCGCATTATCGCGCCCGGCCGGGTCTATCGCTGCGACAGCGACCAGACACATACGCCAATGTTCCACCAGATCGAAGGGCTGGTCATCGACACCGAAACCCATCTGGGACATCTGAAATGGGTTCTGGAAGAGTTCTGCAAGGCGATTTTCGAGGTCAACAAGGTGAAGATGCGCTTCCGCGCCTCGCACTTCCCGTTCACGGAACCGTCCATGGAAGTGGATATCGGCTACACCAAGGCCGGCGAGGAGATCCGTGTTGGCGAGGGCGATGACTGGCTCGAAATCCTGGGATGCGGCATGGTCCACCCGAATGTCCTTAGAAACGTCAATCTCGATCCCGAGACTTACCAAGGTTTTGCGTTCGGCATGGGCATCGACCGCATCGCCATGCTGAAATACGGCATGCCGGATCTCAGGGCGTTTTTCTCCGCCGATCTGCGCTGGCTCAGACATTACGGCTTCTTGGCGCTCGACATACCGACCCTCGCCGGGGGGTTGTCGTAGTGAGCAGTTCCGCTGGGGCAAGTCGCGTCGCGTCTTGGAGGTGGATGCAAACTCCGGCCCCCTCCCCCCTTGTGGGGGAGGGTTGGGCAGGGGGGTCCTAATGCCGCACGCCCAAGTCACACCACTCGCCGAGGAGTCTTCCGCACGCGCGCCGTCCAAGGAAGCCTACCGATGAAGTTTACGCTCTCCTGGCTCAAGGACCATCTGAATACGAATGCCGAACTCGAGGAAATCGTCGATAAGCTCACGGTCATCGGTCTCGAGGTCGAACAAGTTGTCAATCCGGGAGCAAACCTGCGGGAATTCACCGTCGCCAGGGTAATCTCCGCCAAGCAGCATCCAAACGCCGACAAGCTTCGCGTCTGCGAAGTAGAGACCGGCGCCGGCATCAAGAAGGTTGTTTGCGGCGCGCCGAATGCCCGCGAAGGCCTGATCGGCGTCTTCGCGGCCGAGGGCACCTATATTCCCGGCACCGACTTTACGTTGGGCAAGGCCAATATTCGCGGCGTTGACTCCCACGGCATGCTGTGTTCGGAGCGCGAACTTGAGTTATCCGACGAACATGAAGGGATTATCGAGCTTCCCGAGGAAGCGGGAGACAGGATCGGCGAGCGCTATGTCGATGTCATGGGGCTCGACGATCCGGTGATCGAGGTCGCCATCACCCCGAACCGCCCCGATTGCCTCGGCGTGCGCGGCATCGCGCGCGATCTCGCCGCCGCCGGGCTCGGCAAGCTGACGGCGGACCCGGTGACGCCCGTCAAGGGCGCGTTCGACTGCCCGGTGCCGATTAAGCTGAAATTCTCCAAAAGCACGGCGAACGCTTGCCCGGCATTCGGAGGGATCTTTATTCGCGGTGTCGATAACACCCTCGTCGCCGGTCACGACTATCGGCGCATTGCCCGTCGGCTTCAGGCGATCGGCCTGCGCCCCATCAATCCGCTCGTCGATGTCACCAATTATATTTCCTACGACAGGGGCCGCCCCCTCCACGTCTATGATGCCGATAAGCTCAAAGGCACGGTTCATGCCCGCCTCGGCAGGAATGGCGAGAACTTTCTCGCCCTTGACGGCAACCGCTACGAGGTGGACACGGAAATGTGCGTTATCGCCGACGATGGTGATGTCCTTGGTTTAGGCGGTGTCATCGGCGGCGAAAACTCCGGTTGCACGATGAC
>CAYWBS010000314.1:0-4602 GCA_964456215.1 uncultured Hyphomicrobiaceae bacterium | reverse complement strand
CGGGCATGCCCCAGATTCTCACCGGCTATTGTCAGAAACCCGCCGGCGCCCGCCGCCGCGCATCCACCGCCGCCGACGGGTTTCTCAAAATCGCCGTTGAGAATATGGCGCATGCCATCAAGAAAATTTCCGTGCAGCGCGGCCATGATGTCACCGCCTATACCCTCGCCTGCTTTGGCGGCGCAGGCGGCCAGCATGCCTGCCTGGTCGCCGATGCGCTTGGTATGGGCACGGTGCTCATTCACCCATTGTCGGGCGTCCTTTCCGCCTACGGAATGGGCCTTGCCGATATTCGCGCGACGCGTCAGCAGGCAATTGAACTGGTCCTCGACAAGGACGCCTTGCCGGTCATCGCCGGCGTATCAGAAACGCTTGCCGCGCGAAATCGCGAAGAGCTTGTCCGGCAGGGGGTCGCGGCATCCGCAATTGAAACGCAATTCCGGGTTCATCTCCGCTATCAGGGCACCGACACGGCACTACCCGTCGAGAACGGCTCCATCGCCGAAATGCGTGCCCGGTTCGAGCACGCCCATGAGCAAAGCTTCGGCTTTATCAGCCCGGAGAAGAACCTTATCGTCGAGGCTGTCGAGGTCGAATGCGTCGGCGGCGGCGCCGATATCGCCGAACCGGACGCACCGCTTGTTGACGGCGCGCCGCCGAGAGCCTCCCGGCAGGCCCGGTTTTTCTCAGGCGGCTCGTGGCATGAGGCGGGCATCTATCTTCGTGACGCGCTGAGACCCGGCCACCGTCTGGCCGGCCCCGTGCTCATCATCGAAGACCACCAGACAATCGTGGTCGAGCCCGGCTGGGGAGCCGAGATTACGGCGAAGAACCATGTACTTCTGACGCGCGTTCAACCGCGCCCGGAGCGGGTCGCCATCGGCACGTCCGCCGATCCGGTGATGCTCGAAGTTTTCAACAATCTGTTCATGTCCGTCGCCGAACAGATGGGTTACGCGCTGCAAAATACGGCCCAGTCCGTCAATATCAAGGAACGGCTCGATTTCTCCTGCGCCGTTTTCGACCGCGACGGGCAATTGATCGCCAATGCACCGCACATGCCCGTTCATCTCGGCTCCATGGACAGGAGCGTCGAAAGCATCATCCGCGAGAACGAAGGAAAGATCCGCCCGGGCGACGTCTATATGATCAATGCTCCCTATAATGGCGGCACGCATCTGCCCGACATAACGGTTATCACGCCGGTCTTCGACGGCGCGGCCCGCAACATTCAATTTTACGTAGCCAGCCGCGGCCATCACGCCGATATCGGCGGCATCGCGCCGGGCTCCATGAGCCCGCTGGCAACGACGATCCATGAGGAAGGTGTCTATATCGATAACTTCAAGCTCATAGAGAACCACCGGTTCCGCGAAAAAGAAACCTTCGAGCTTCTTACAAAAGCCCCCTACCCGGCGCGCAACGCGGCGCAGAACATCGCCGATCTCAAGGCCCAGGCGGCAGCCAATGAGCGCGGCGTCCGCGAATTGAAGAAGATGGTCGCCCATTTCGGCCTTGACGTGGTCGAGGCCTATATGGGCCACGTCCAGGATAACGCCGAAGAGAGCGTCCGGCGCGTCCTCGATGTGCTCACGGATTCGGAATTTTCCGTGGATATGGATCAGGGTACAAAAATCCGGGCAGCCATTCGCGTCGACAAGGCGGCGCGGCGCGCGACCGTCGACTTCACCGGCACCAGCCCCGCCCAGAATAACAATTTCAACGCGCCGGAGCCCGTCACCCGCGCAGCAACACTCTATGTCTTCCGGACCATGGTGCAGGACATGATTCCGATGAATGCCGGCTGTCTGAAGCCGATCGACATTATTATTCCGGAAGGCTCGCTGTTGCTTCCCCGCTATCCCGCGGCCGTCGTCGGCGGCAATGTTGAAACGAGCCAGGTCGTCACCAATTGCCTGTTCGCCGCTCTTGGCGCCCTTGGCTCCGCGCAAGGGACGATGAACAACCTCACCTTCGGCAACGACAGGTATCAGTATTACGAGACCATCTGCTCGGGCGCGCCGGCCGGTCCCGGGTTTAATGGCGCCGATGCGGTCCATGTGCACATGACCAATTCCCGCCTGACAGACCCGGAGGTGCTCGAATTGCGCATGCCGGTGTTGCTGGAAAATTTTCAAATCCGGGAAAACTCAGGCGGCCGGGGAAAATGGTCGGCTGGTGACGGCACGGAACGGGTCATCCGGTTTCTGGAAAAAATGGATTGCGCCATCCTGTCCGGCTATCGCGACGTCAAGCCCTTCGGCCTCAACGGCGGCGAGCCAGGCGAATGCGGCGAGAACTGGGTGCGCCGCGAGAACGGCGCGATGGAACGCTTACCCGGCTGCGCGCAAACGGTCCTTGAGGCGGGAGAAGCCATTATCATCAGGACACCGACCGGCGGCGGATTTGGCAAGGCCGGTGAAGGCTGTTAATGGGAATTCATGCATGCGGATGGCCTCTAGCTGTCTGCTGAAAAAGTGAACGATGTTCGCTCACCGATTCCGGTATGTTCATACGAAGATTCAGTGACGTTCCGTGAACAAAGGTGTTTTTCAGCAGCCTGCTAGTGCCCTTGATCAAAAATTGGGTATTGTCTCATCGATGGTTACTTCATCCGATCTTGTGCAAATTCTCCAAGCATCGACGCACCGTCAGCTGCCGCAATGACGGGCTTTTGGCTCAATTCATTTTGAATGGAGGACGCCCAACGCCATTTATGCTATGCAATAATTCGAAGCCATATGCGGTTGTTTCTTGAGACGGAATTTATTTAGGCGAACCGCCCAGAGTCTCCGGGCACAGGGGGACATTTTTGCAAGTGTTTCCACTTGTCAGGTATTTTTCAATTGTAAGCGCGGTGGCCGTTGCCTTGGCGATGACTGCCGTGACCTTCATGCTCACGCAAATCATGACAAAGCAGCTGATTGAGGAGCGCCGCGCCGCCAATGTGGACCTGACACAGACATTGTCTAATTCGCTTTGGCCCAGATTCCGCAATTTCCTGCTGACCTCCTCGGACTTCACAGGCGACCAATTACGCGCGCATCCGACAACCCATCATCTTGCCAAGGAGATCGCCGGACTTATGCGCGGCTTATCCATCGCGAAAATCAAGATCTACACCTTGAACGGAAATACGGTGTTTTCGACACAGGCTAGCCAAATGGGCGATAAGAAATACACGAGTTCAGGTTTTCGCGAGGCGGCCAAAGGGCGGGTCACTTCGGAATTGTCTCACCGCAGCACATTCGATGCGATCGAACGCCAGATTTTCGATGTCGACGTCATCTCTTCCTATATCCCCATCCGCAATGAATTCGGAGAAATCGAGGGAGTTTTCGAGATCTATGACAATGTCACGCCGACATTGGAAAAGGCTGCATTGCGGCGGAACCTGACGATTGCCTATGTTGGATTATTGTTTGTATTGCTTTACTTTTCATTGCTCCTTATCGTCCACCGGGCCGCCAAGATAATGCGGGAACAGAGGTTCCTAATCGAGGCCCACAGAGGGATTTACACGTAACGATCTCCCCTCCGGTGGGCTGACGTTCGGTGCACCTGCCAATTCTGTCCGAAAGCCGGTGTCGCTGGTTCAGCGGCCACCCGAATGAGACATAAAAGAAGAGAATTTGTTGCACAAAACCGCCCGGTTTTAGCCTCTATCGATCAATAATCTCGGTAAGTGATGCCGCCTGCCGGATAAACCGGTGCTAAGATTGGCATCGACGAAAAAACAATGACAATGCCACATTGAAAATGCGCCTTCAAAAGACCCTTGTACTCTGGGCCGCCATTGCCGGCTTCTCGGTGATGCCCAGCAGAACCGCCCATTCAGCCACCTGCGCCGGGGTCACCATGCCCGACGAAATCGAGCAGAGTGGAACGATGCTTGTCTTGAACGGCATGGGACTTCGTCTTTCGAAGTTTCTTGCCTTCCAGGCAAAGGTCTATGCTGCCGGCCTCTATCTGCCCGTGCGGTCTCCAGATCCTGCGTCGATAATCTATGACGATCAGCCCCGATACATTGTCCTTTCGTTTCTGCGCGATGTGGACCAGCGAAAAATCAGGAGGGCGATGCAAGAAGCCTTCGAACGCAATGCCGGCAAACTGATCGATCAACTGAGAAATCAGATTGTACAATTCCAAAACGCCATGACCGATCTTAAGGCCGGGCAGATCCTCGCCTTCAACTATCTCCCGGGCAAAGGCACAACGGTCACTTTGGAGGGCGTGCCGAAAGCGATTATCGAAGGGGCGGAATTCGCGTCGGCCTTGTTTTCACTTTGGCTCGGCAACCCGCCAAACCAAGAGTTGAAACTCGGCCTTCTTGGGGCGGGGTGCGAGTGACCAAAACTAGGTCATGAACTCATAAATCTGGTTTGAAATGGCGCCGGTCGGGCCGTGGCCAGGGATCGTTGAGCGCGCGAAAAGACCCGTGGAACCTATGCCGCGGCGAAAATCCGAAAAAACTTGAATTCCGCCCCCGTCCGGCCGACCGACTGCGTCGCCGGCTTGGCGAGCGCTGCGGCGCCCATCCGGAAACTGCGTAAGCGCTCTACAAACCGCCTATCGTGATTGGCTTGACAAAGCTGTGATTAC
>CAYWBS010000313.1:0-4613 GCA_964456215.1 uncultured Hyphomicrobiaceae bacterium | reverse complement strand
AGCTGCTCGACATAACCAAGTTCCAGCCCGGTCTGCTCCTTTACCCAGGATCTCAGACCAATCTCCAGGGTGCGGTGGGCGAGGGGGGCAAACGGGCCGAAGGGGAGCGAATCCCAGGTTTGAGAACGCCTGTCCCTCGGACCAACGACGACGATCTGCGGGCGGTTGTCCTGGACGGAGAGAATGGCGGCGTTCAGGCCGATCTCGATGGCCGCTTGAGAACCCTTCCGGGGCCGGTCGGTCTTCACGCCAGATGTCATGGGGCACCCCGTTGATTGCTTTCAAGCATGATCACTTTTGATAGAGCCGTTACCGTGCTTTCGATCTTTGACCGGGCGTATTCCTTCTTGAAAACCGGTTTCCGCTGTTCAGGATCGCGCGCTAGCCTTCAAACCTGACCGGCAACCGGAACAATTCGCCTTCAAAGGTTAGTTCGCCGCGGCCAATCGCTTCGACCGCTTCAACCATACGTCCGTTGCGGCCAAGTGCCTTGTCGGCCAGGGAGACGATACGGCGGTTCGGATAGGCGCTGGAGGAAGCGCTGCGCAGTTCGGCGGCGATCGTCATCTCATTGACATCCGGATTGAGCCGGCAGAGCGCCACATAAGCCGCCGCTGTCGAACGGCTGATTCCCGCCCAGCAATGGATGATCATCGGCGCATCGCTTTCCCAGGCATCGGTGAACTCGATCAGTCGTGCGACGTGATCCTCATTGGGGTGCACCATGCCGGGGATGGGTTCGATGATGTCATTCATCGCCAGGCGCAAGTGTTTTTCTGGGACAATCCTCGGCGGAGTGTCGATCATCGTCTCATTGTTGATGAGCGTGACCAGATGCTCCGCACCAACCGCGTCGATCGCCATTTCGACAAGGCTCAGCGGGCAGACATAGATGGCTTTCTTTGATTGGCTCACGGGCCGGTATCCCAGGACAATTGGTCTAATTTGGCCACGGCCACCTGGATTTTAAAGACAAATGCCGATGGTATCTTATCGCATTCGCTTGAGTAGGCCATGGAAGCGCTGTAAAAATCGCGCTTCGGAGTCCACGACGGCGAGAGGCGCGAGAGCGCGAAGTTTGTTCTCCAGAGTTTGTGGCAGTCGGCGCGGACGGGAGAATATCCGCTCGGCTTCCTCGACGTCAAATCCGGCGAGGCGGATTGCTTCATAATACGCCGCGACGCGATCGGCGCGCTTGATTTTGGCGGCGATCGATTTCGGCAGGGTGGGCGGCAGGCCGAAGCGTACATGAATGGCTTGCAATAGTTGGTCTTCAAAGGCGCGGTAGTCAAGGCCGATGGCCGCCTTGAACGGGCTGATCAGGTCGCCGATGACATATTCCGGCGCGTCATGGAGAAGGGCCGCGAGCTTCCAGCGGTCGGGCCAATCCGGGACCAGACCCGCCGAAATCTGCTCAACAACCAGGCAATGCTGGGCGACGGAAAAGGCCGAATTCCCGGTTGTCTGGCCGTTCCAGCGGGCGACGCGGGCGAGCCCGTGGGCGATGTCCTCGATCTCAATGTCCAAGGGCGAAGGATTGAGGAGGTCCAGCCGGCGCCCCGACAGCATTCGTTGCCAGGCCCGATTCGATTTCGAAGCCGGATTTGATGTTCTGTCAGGCTTGCGTCGCGGCATCCGCATCCTACTGTTTCGGCGCTTCGAACGCCGTTGCAAGCTTGGCGCAGGCCCGGTGGCGATGGCAGGTGACAAGGTGGTCGTTAATCATGCCCACGGACTGCATGAATGCATAAACCGTCGTTGGCCCGCAAAACCGGAAGCCGCGACTTTTAAGGTCCTTGGCGATGGCGCTGCTGAGGGCGGTCCTGGCCGGCAGCTCGTCGTGTGTCCGGGGGTGGTTCAGAATTGGCCGGCCATCGACATAATTCCAGAGAAATGCGGAAAAGCTCATCTTCTCCAGCAGATCCAGATAGGCGCGGGCGTTCAGAACCGCCGCCTCGATTTTCGCCCGATTGCGGACGATGCCCGGATCGGCCATCAGCGCGGCGATTTTCCTTTCGTTGAACCGGACGATGCGGCCGGCATCGAATCCCAAGAAGGCCTTGCGAAAATTCTCGCGCTTGCGGAGGATGGTGATCCAGGAGAGACCCGCCTGAAAGCCTTCGAGAATAAGCTTTTCGAAAAGCGCCGGATCATCGGCTTTGGGAACGCCCCATTCCTGGTCATGATAGGCCACGTAAAGAGGGTCGGTCCCGGCCCACGGGCAGCGTGTGACCGGTGTCTTCGCGGATCGCCGGTTCATGCGCTCCCGCTTTCACCTTCAACCGGCACGTCGTAGCGCGCCCAGGGCGGCCGGCTGATCGTGAGAACGGACCGCCCGGCCAAGATCTTGTGCCCTGCCGCCAGCGCCTGGGCGGCGCGATCAAGGCGGACAAGGGCGATCCCCTTCCTGCCGCTGACCGAACCGAGAATGCCGATGACGGCGCTGCCGGCGGTAATATCGGCGCCGCCGTCAGGCATTGCGGCGGCCCCCTCGACAATGACTATGCGCTTGCGGGCCGTTCCCCGGTGCTCCATCCGCGACACGACTTCCTGGCCCACATAGCAGCCCTTGTCGAAGTCGACCCCGTGCAGTTGATCAAAGCAGGCCTCATGCGGAAATGCATCGCCATAAGCATAATCGCGGCCACCCTCCGGCACGCCCAGGGCAATGCGGTGGGCATGATAATCGTCCTCGTCGGCGACATCGCAGCCGAGCTCGCCCGCAAGCGCCGCGAGGCCGCCGCGCTTGGCGATAAGCCGGGCGCCGAGCTCCGGAAATCGTGGATCCTGATAGACGGAAATTGCTGGAGGCGGCGCTTTCATCGCTCCCCAAATGGCGGCGATTTCGCGGCCGGCGACTGGATACGCAATGTCGACCTTGGACCGGAGCTTATAAAATGTGAGCCTCTTGACGAGGTCCTCAGCAATGGCCTGGGCGGCATCAAGAAAATAGCCGTGCTCCGCGGCAACGACGAAGAAATCGAAGAGAATTTTCCCCTGCGGCGTCAGCAAACCGCTATGAATCGCCGAACCTTCCCTGACCCTGGCCATATCATTGGTGACCAATCCTTGCAGGAAATGCTCGGCATCGGGACCGGCGACTGAGATCAGCCCGCGGCTCGTGAGGTGCGCTATTTTACATCTATCCATAACAGTTCCGGCCGATTAAACCACCGATGGGCGAACTATGATCTACGCAACACATAAGAGGCCCGCAAGGCCTGAAATGCACACAAGCACGGGAAGGGATGAATGGAACGACGCCACGACATCGTCTTCAAGGGCGCGACCTTGGTCAACCATGATGGTATCCGGGATGGCGATATCGGCATTGCGGCAGGAAGAATTTCCGGCCTGGGCGCGATTTCCCGCGAGGCGGCGGACGAAGTCGTGGATCTGACCGGGCTTCACGTCCTGCCGGGCGTTATCGACAGCCAGGTTCATTTCCGCGAACCCGGCGGCGAACAGAAGGAGGATCTCGAAACCGGAAGCCGCGCCGCGGTGCTTGGCGGCGTCACCGCCGTTTTCGAAATGCCGAACACAAATCCGGCGACGACATCGGCCGCGGCCTTGGCCGATAAGGTCCGCCGTGCCGAAAATCGCATGTTCTGCGACTTCGCCTTTTATATCGGCGCCACGCGGGAAAATATCGATGACTTGGCGGAGCTGGAATGTCTTCCGGGCGCGGCGGGCGTCAAGGTATTCGCCGGGTCCTCGACCGGCGATCTGTTGGTGGACGATGATGAAAGTCTGGCCCGTGTCCTAGGTAGGATCAACCGCCGGGCGGCGTTTCATTCCGAAGACGAAACCCGGCTCGGAGAAAGGCTGAGTTTCAGACGCGCAGGCGACGCCGCGAGCCACTCCGACTGGCGCGACGCGGCGGCGGCCATGCAATCGACGGAACGGCTGGTCCGCCTCGCCGGGCGCGCCGGCAAGCGCATTCACGTTCTTCATGTGTCCACCGCAGAGGAGATGGCGTTCCTTGCCGGGCATAAGGATATCGCCAGTGTCGAGGTTACGCCGCAGCATCTGACGCTGACGGCGCCCGACGCCTATGCGGCACTGGGCAGCAAGGCGCAAATGAACCCGCCTGTTCGCGGCGAAGGGCATCAAGGCGGATTGTGGCGGGGCCTTGGCGGCGGCGTGGTCGACGTCCTGGGGTCTGATCACGCGCCGCACACGCTTGACGAAAAGGCGAAGCCGTATCCGCTTTCGCCCTCGGGAATGCCGGGCGTGCAAACCATGGTTCCCATCATGCTGGACCACGTCAATAACGGGCGATTGACCTTGCAGCGCTTCGTCGATTTGACCAGCCATGGGCCGCACCGGATCTTTGGCATCGCACGAAAGGGGCGAATAGCGGTTGGATTTGATGCCGACCTGACGATCATTGATTTGCGGGCCGAGCGGGAAATCTCGGATGACTGGATCGCCAGCCGCTGCGGCTGGACACCATTCGCCGGACGGCGCGTCAAGGGGTGGCCGGTTGGAACGGTCGTGCGCGGCCACCGGGTCATGTGGGAAGGAGAGATTATCGGCGCTGCAAGGGGGCGTCCCGTGGGATTTTGGGAAGTACCGGGTCAACTTCGGGTAGCAGACGGCTGATCGTCAGA
>CAYWBS010000312.1:0-4625 GCA_964456215.1 uncultured Hyphomicrobiaceae bacterium | reverse complement strand
ACTTCAACGACGCGCAGCGCCAGGCCACCAAGGATGCCGGCAAGATCGCCGGGCTCGAGGTGCTGCGCATCATCAACGAGCCGACTGCGGCCTCGCTCGCTTACGGGCTCGACAAAAAAGATGGCAAGACAATCGCCGTTTACGACCTCGGCGGCGGCACGTTCGACGTGTCTGTTTTGGAAATCGGTGACGGCGTATTTGAAGTCAAGTCGACGAATGGCGACACATTTCTTGGCGGTGAAGACTTTGATATGCGCCTCGTCGACTACCTTGCCAACGAGTTCAAGAAAGAGAACACGATCGATCTGCGCAATGATAAGCTCGCGCTCCAGCGCCTCAAGGAGGCCGCGGAGAAAGCAAAGATCGAGCTATCATCGTCACAGCAGACCGAGATCAACCTGCCCTTTATCACGGCGGACCAGGCCGGACCGAAGCATCTGACGATGAAGCTTACACGGGCGAAACTTGAAAGCCTTGTGGATGATCTCATTCAGAGAACGGTGGGGCCATGCAAGGCGGCTCTGAAGGACGCCGATCTGAAGGCCGCTGAAATCGACGAGGTCATCCTTGTCGGCGGCATGACGCGCATGCCGAAAGTCATCGAGACGGTAAAAAATTTCTTTGGCCGGGAGCCGCATAAGGGCGTCAACCCGGACGAGGTTGTGGCCATGGGGGCCGCGATTCAGGCCGGCGTCCTGCAGGGCGATGTGAAGGACGTCTTGTTACTCGATGTCACGCCGCTCTCTCTCGGCATCGAGACACTCGGCGGCATATTCACCAGGCTCATTGACCGCAATACCACCATCCCCACCAAAAAGAGCCAGGTGTTTTCGACGGCGGAAGACAATCAGAATGCGGTTACCATCCGCGTCTTCCAGGGCGAGCGCGAAATGGCGGCCGACAACAAGCTGCTCGGCCAGTTCGATCTGGTGGGCATTCCCCCTTCACCGCGCGGCATTCCGCAGATCGAAGTGAAGTTCGATATCGACGCCAACGGCATCGTTAATGTATCGGCGATGGACAAGGCAACGTCCAAGGAGCAGTCGATCCGCATCCAGGCTTCCGGCGGGTTGTCGGAGAACGATATCGAACGCATGGTTAAGGAAGCCGAGGCTCATGCCGAGGAAGACAAGAAACGGCGTGAAGTGGTAGAAACCAAAAATCAGGCCGAGGCGCTCGTCCATTCCACCGAAAGGACGCTCGGTGAATTCAAAGACAAAATCTCCGACGCCGATAAGAGCACAATCGAGGCGGCGATCGCAGAATTGAAGACTGCCCTCGAGGGTGAGGATGTCGCCGCGATCAATGCCAAGGCCGAAACGCTATCCCAAGCCGCAATGAAGCTCGGGGAAGCCATGTATCACCAGGACGGCGCGGGTGAGGCTGCTGCTGGTAAAGCTGACGGCTCGCGTGCTTCATCGGAAGGCGATGACGTTGTCGACGCTGACTTCGAGGAGGTCAAGGACGACGAGAACAAGAAATCGGCATAACGCCTTTCAAATTCTGGCGACTCATGAAACAAATATCTTGTGCCGCTGACCGGCACGGCGCTTCGTTAGGAATACGGACCGCGTACCCGCCGGAACAAGCTGCGAAAAAGCTGCATTCCGGGCGGGTTAATGCGGTCTAGGGGGAATATCGGGCAATGGAAAAGCGCGATTATTACGATATTCTCGGGGTTTCCAGAAACGCTAGCGACCAGGACATCAAAAGAGCATTTCGTCAACAGGCAAAGAAGTATCACCCGGACCGCAACCCCGACAATGCAACGGCTGAAAAAAACTTCAAAGCCGTCAATGAAGCCTACGAAGTGCTCAAAGACCGGCAAAAGCGCGCGGCTTATGATCAGTTCGGTCATGACGCCTTTGACGGGACCGGTTTCGGCCATGCCGGCGCCCATGGATTCGGAGCCGACTTCTCTGCATCGATGTCTGAGATTTTCGATGACCTGTTTGGCGAATTCATGGGCGGGCGGGCGCGGGGGCGAACGCGTACGGGGCGTGAGCGCGGCGGCGATCTCCGCTACAATATGGAGATCACGTTAAGCGACGCGTTTAAAGGGAAAACGGCACAGATCAGGGTTCCGACAAGCGTTAAGTGCGATACGTGTGACGGTTCGGGCGCCGAAAGAGGAACCCGGCCCGTTTCCTGTCCGGACTGCGGCGGCGCCGGTAAAATACGCGCAAGCCAGGGGTTCTTCACGATTGAGCGGACATGCCCGACCTGCCACGGCCATGGCGAGTCCATTGAGGATCCGTGTGAGAGTTGCAACGGCTCGGGACGCGTCCTCAAAGAACGCACACTTTCGGTCAACATTCCCGCCGGTGTCGAGGACGGCACGCGCATTCGCCTGGGTGGCGAGGGCGAAGCAGGTCTCAGAGGCGGTCCGGCGGGCGATTTATATATTTTCCTATCGATCAAGCCCCACGAATTTTTCCAGCGTGATGGCGCCGATATTTTCTGCCGCGTTCCGATCGCCATGACCACGGCCGCGCTAGGCGGACAAATAGAAGTCCCGACCGTCGATGGCGGTCGCGCGCGGTTGAAAGTCCCCGACGGTACCGAGACAGGGCGGCAATTCCGCCTCCGCGGCAAAGGCATGCCCATCCTTCGCTCAACACTGACCGGCGACTTCTACATTCAGGTCGAAGTCGAGACGCCGAAGAACCTGACGCGAAAGCAGAAGGATCTCCTGCGGGATTTTGAGAAAGCCTCGTCGGATGAAACCAATCCCGAGTCCTCGGGATTCTTTGCGCGGGTCAGAGAATTTTTTGAAGGCATGGGCGATTGAGCGCGCCGGCGGCGGAGGGTGGCGGTAAAAACTCTTTGCACCCGCTTCGACCCGAAGAGCGCCTCATCGTCGCCCTTGATGTTCCGACACCTGATGAAGCGCGGGGCCTGATCCGGGCACTTCGGCCAACTGTTTGCTTTTACAAAATTGGCCTCGAATTGCTCTATGGCGGCGGCTTGGCTTTGGTCGAAGAGATTGCGGCCGACGGCGCTCATGTCTTTATCGACGCAAAACTGCTCGACATTGATAACACGGTGGAGAAAGCCACCGCCAACATCGCCCGGCTCGGTGCCACATTTCTTACAATCCACGGGCAGGACCGAAAAACGCTCGATGCGGCAAACAGGGGACGCGGTTCGAGCCAGCTGAAACTGCTCGCCATCACCGTTCTCACAAACCTTGATTCCAACGATGTCAGAGAACAGGGAATCGCCATGGAACCTGACAATCTGGTTTTGCAACGTGCCGGCCTTGCGGTGCAGTCCGGTGTTGACGGCGTTGTCGCCTCCGGTCATGAGGCGCGGCGAATTCGCCAGCGATTCCCGGATCTCACCATCGTTACACCGGGAATCCGCCCGGAAGGAGCCGAGCTCAATGACCAGACCCGCGTCATGACGCCGGGCCGGGCCATGGATGCCGGAGCGGATTATCTGGTGGTAGGGCGGCCGATCACGCGGGCCAGCGATCCGCGCCGGGCCGCCGATGCCATTATTGCCGAGATCGCGACTGCGCTATAGCAAACGATTGCAGGCCGCTTTCTAAAGTGCATCCAGTCGGGCGGGAGACTTCAGCATATATCCTGGGAGGAATTGATCGCTATGGCTAAAGGCTATTGGGTCGTTCATGTGACCGTCAATGACCCTGAGAGATACAAGGATTATGTCGCCGCCGATGAAGCTGCGTTCGCCAAATTCAATGCCCGCTTTCATGTCCGCGGCGGTGATAGCCACGTGGTCGAGGGTACCTCTCGCGAGCGCCACGTGGTGATCGAGTTCGAATCCTATGAGAAGGCGCTTGAATGTTATCATTCGCCGGATTATCAAACGGCGGCAAAAATCCGCCAGGAAGCGGCCGATACCGATCTGGTGATCGTCAAGGGCTTCGATTAGACCGATTGGAATGAGCCGCCGATATCCGGCACGGCGAGGCCGTGGATGGCGCATGCCGCCTGCAGCGTATTTTTAAGTAGACAGGCAATGGTCATCGGCCCGACGCCTCCCGGAACCGGCGTAATGGCGCCGGCCACCTCACTGGCGCTCTTGAACGCGACATCGCCCACCAATCTGGTTTTGCCTTCTCCCTTTTCCGGTGCAGGGACGCGGTTGATGCCGACATCGAGGACGACGGCGCCGGGCTTGATCCAGTCGCCCTGCACCATTTCCGGCCGGCCGACGGCGGCGACAAGCAAATCAGCCCGACGGGCGACAGCGGCAAGGTCCCGCGTCCGCGAATGAGCAATGGTTACCGTGCAGTTTTCCGCAAGAAGGAGCTGCGCCAGCGGTTTGCCGACAATGTTCGAGCGGCCGATGATCACCGCCTCATAGCCGGTGAGGTCCGGCACAACCTCTTTGGCAAGGATGACACAGCCAAGCGGGGTGCAGGGCACGAGAGCCGGCTTCCCGACGGCCAGCCGGCCAGCGTTGATGGGGTGAAAACCGTCGACATCCTTGGCCGGATCGATCGTCTCCAATATGGCGGCCGGATCAACATGGCGCGGCACTGGAAGCTGCACGAGAATGCCATGCACGGCGGGGTCGCGATTAAGCCCCGAGATGAGTTCGAGAAGCTCCGCCTCGTCAATGCCGACATCCAGCTTATGCTCGAACGAGGCCAT
>CAYWBS010000311.1:0-4627 GCA_964456215.1 uncultured Hyphomicrobiaceae bacterium | reverse complement strand
CCGCCACCCATTTGGCGAAAGTGATGGAGGTGGCCGGCAGGTTCGGGACGTCGAGGCGGGCAATGATCTCCTTGAGCTTGTCGGGCGCGACGGTGGTCCGTTCCTCGCCCGCGTCGATGCGCCACACGACCCCGATGCGATGCTGCTCGCCCAACGGCACGAGCACGAAATCGCCGGGCGCGACGTCGAGATCGTCGGGCACCAGATAGTCATAGGCCTGGTCCAGCGCCAGGGGCAGCTGCACGGGGGCTGTTTTCAGATCGGCCGGTGCAAAAAGGTCTTTCAACACCATATCGCGCTTTTCAATCTGTTGTAGTGCCGACTGGCTAGTGGTTCAATTCCAACATTTGCATCCCATGTGCCGCACCCCCGTTTGCAAATGTTGGAATCAAAAAGCCACTAGCAAATATTTGATTCTAGTGGAGCTTTTGAATTTGACATTTGATAACACGCCTGCTGCAAGCGGGATTCAAATGTCAAATTCGCTCCACTAGTGTACAGTGCCGGACGATTCTGACGAAGTGCCAGACGGGGACGGAAGAGGCATGAAATTTTTTGTGGATAGCGCGGATATCGACGAAATTCGTGAATTGGCGGAAACCGGCCTGGTGGACGGGGTCACCACGAACCCGTCGCTTGTCGCCAAGGCGGGCGGCGATTTCGTCAAAACCATCAAGACGATCTGCAGTTTCGTCGACGGGCCGGTGAGCGCCGAGGTGACGTCGACGAATGTCGACGGCATGGTGGAAGAAGGCCGGAAACTGGCGGATATTGCCGATAATGTCACCATAAAGGTCCCCCTGACATGGGATGGCTTGAAGGCCTGCCGGACGCTGACCCAGGGCGGCACCATGGTCAATGTGACGCTCTGTTTCAATGCCAATCAGGCATTGCTGGCGGCAAAGGCCGGGGCGACGTTTATTTCCCCCTTTATCGGCCGCCTCGACGATATCGGCCTCGATGGCATTGAGGTCATTCAGGAGATCCGGGCCATCTATGACAATTACGCCGACACCATCGGAACCGAAATACTGGCCGCCTCGATCCGCTCGCCCAATCACGTCAAACTGTCGGCGCTGGCCGGCGCCGATGTCGCAACCGTTCCGCCGCAGGTCTTGAAGGATCTGACCAAACATCCGCTGACGGACAAGGGACTGGATGCTTTTCTAAAAGATTGGAAGTCGACCGGGCAGACGATTCTCTAGAATTCGGCGGTTTTTGCCCGCCCAAATAATCACGACGACGCTTACGTCCGGAACTGTTTCGGCAATGGTCAGCGGATCGGCGTTAACGATTTGGTAAGAAAAATCACCTGCGATGGTGCCGATGAGTAGGGACCCGCTGGCCATGCCGCTTTATCCCGTTGCCGACGATTTCGGCGCCGCGCTTGCCGCGTGGCTCGGATATTTGTCGGCCGAACGCGTGCTCGCCGCCAAAACGTTGGAGGCCTACGGCCGCGACCTCCGCCAATTCACGGAATTTCTCAACGGTCATTTGGGCTATCCGCCGGGCCTTGAAGACGTCGAACGGCTGAAGGCAAAGAATTTCCGCCGCTTCCTGGCCGAGCGCCGCGAGGAAGGTACATCAAGCCGCAGCCTGGCGCGCACGCTGTCCGCGATCCGGGCGTTCTTTCGTTTTCTGGAAACCGAGGGCCTGGCACGAAACCGCGCCATTCTGCAAATCGCCTCGCCGAAAATTCCCCATGCCATTCCCAAACCGCTCACCGTCGGCAAGGCGAAAAGCGTCATATCCGACGCCGCGGACGTTCGCGCCGCCGGCGCGCCCGGCTGGACGGCGGCGCGCGATGTCGCGGTCCTGACCTTGCTCTACGGGTCGGGCCTCAGAATTTCCGAGGCGCTGGGTCTGGACCGGAAGGACGCTCCGGTACGGGAACGGCCCACCCTTTTCGTCAAGGGCAAGGGCGGCAAGGAGCGCATGGTGCCGGTACTGGAGATATCCATCGACGCCGTGGAACGCTATCTGGCGCTCTCACCGGTGGCGCTCGGACCTGACGAACCGCTTTTTATCGGCCGCAGGGGCGGCCGGCTGAGCCCGAGGATCATCCAGCTCCTGATGGAAAGGCTGCGCGCCGCGCTCGGCCTGCCGGAGACCGCGACGCCGCACGCTCTGCGCCATTCCTTCGCCACCCATCTCCTCGGCAACGGCGCCGATCTCCGCCAGATTCAGGAGCTTCTCGGCCATGCCAGCCTGTCGACCACGCAGGCCTACACGGCGGTCGACCGCAAAAGGCTGCTGACTGTTTATGGAAAAGCGCATCCCCGGGCGGTGGATCAGCTATCGCTCGATTTCGAGGATGATGTCTGAAAAAGTCGCGTCGCCGGAGATGCGGCCGGATCACTCGACCCTTATCATTTTGATCAAGCCGCTTTCGTCTTTCCGGGAAGCGGTGCGGAAATCGATATTATAGCGAAGGTTGAGATCGTTTCCCTGCGCTTCGAGTTCGATCAGGCGCCGCGCGGAGAAGGTTTCGAAGGTCGCCGTCAATGGTCCGGCATCTTCCTTGCGTCCGAGCACCCTGCCCCAGGCGCAATCCCTGGGCCGGCAGCGGCTCCAAACGCGGATCTTCCAAACCGTGATAAATTTTGCCGACCATGAGCTCTTGTCATCGACGTGGCAATCGCGGACGATCTCGACACGGCTCACATCCTTGTGGCGCGCGTCCGGGTTCTCCCACACTCCGGCGATTTGCGGATCATCACAGGCCGCGGCCGGCCCGGTCCCCGCCAACGCGAAAAGAAGCCCGGCAATGGCAATAACGAGACGTCCTATGGTCATGGGACACACCTCGATCTCACACAGTTCAATATTAATTTTAGCAAATAATCGTGAATCAGCGGTGAACACCGGCCGGCGGGCAATAATGAGGGCCGCGGGTCACATATGCAGCGCGCGCTTGTCGACCGCCAGGGCCGCTTCCTTGACGGCCTCCGTCAGGGTCGGATGGGCATGGCAGGTGCGGGCAAGGTCCTCCGCCGAGCCGCCGAACTCCATGAGAACGGCGGCCTCGGCGATCATGGTGCCGGCATCGGCGCCGATAATGTGCACACCGAGAATCCGGTCCGTCTTCTTGTCGGCCAGCACCTTCACGAAGCCATCCGTCGTCCGGTTGACCTTGGCGCGGCCATTGGCCATGAACGGGAATTTCCCGGCATTGTAGGCGATGCCGTCCGCCTTGAGCTCCTCCTCGGTCTTGCCGACGGCGGCCACCTCGGGAAACGTATAGATGACGCCGGGAATGACGCCGTAATTCACATGGCCCGCCTGGCCGGCCAGAATTTCGGCGACGGCGATCTCTTCGTCCTCCGCCTTGTGCGCCAGCATCGGCCCGGCGATGACGTCGCCGATCGCGTAAATGCCGGCGACATTGGTTTGATAATGATCATCGACGATGATGCCGCCGCGATTGTCTTTTTTGACGCCGGCCTCCTCAAGGCCGAGGCCTTCGGTAAAGGGGACCCGGCCGATGGCGAGCAAAATGACGTCCGCCGGCACGATCTCTTTTTCGCCGCCCGCGGCGGGTTCGATCGTCACTTTCAGCGCCTTGCCCTCTTTTTCAACCGCCGTGACCTTGTGACCGAGCTTGAAGTCCATCCCCTGCTTCTTGAGGATGCGCTGAAACTGCTTCGCGACCTCGCCATCCATGCCGGGGATAATGCGGTCGAGGAATTCGACCACCAGCACGTCGGAGCCGAGCCGCCGCCAGACCGAGCCGAGTTCGAGGCCGATATAGCCGCCGCCGACGACGATCATCGTTTTCGGCACCTTGCCGAGCGTCAGCGCGCCGGTCGATGAGATGACGCGTTTCTCATCGATCTCGATCCCGGGAAGCTGGGTGACATCGGAACCGGTGGCAATGACAATATTTTTGGTCTCAAGGACCTGGGCGTCCCCCTTGTCCGGGGTCACCTGAACCTTGCCGGCCGCGAGGATTTTGCCGCTGCCGTGATAGGCATCGATCTTGTTCTTTTTTAAGAGGAACGCGACGCCCTGGGTGTTGCCGTTCACGCCCTCGTCCTTGAACTTCATCATCGATTTCAGATCGAGCTCCGGCGTCACCTTGACGCCCATCGCAGACATGCCGTGCCCGGCCTCGTCATAGATTTCCGAGGCGTGGAGCAGCGCCTTCGAGGGGATGCAGCCGATATTGAGACATGTGCCGCCATGGGTGGCGCGCTTCTCGACGACGGCGACCTTCATGCCGAGTTGCGCGGCGCGGATCGCCGCGACATAGCCGCCGGGGCCGGTGCCGATGACGAGGAGATCATATTGGCTCATGCCAGTCCCTTCACCTATCCTTGCGTTTCGAGCGCTGCTGCCTGCTAAAGGTCAAGCACCAGCCGCTGCGGATCTTCCAAAGACTCCTTGACGCGGACCAGGAACGTCACCGCCTCCTTGCCGTCGACGATCCGGTGGTCGTAGGAAAGGGCAAGATACATCATCGGGCGGATTTTGATCTCGCCTTTGACGGCGATGGGCCGGTCCTGGATCTTGTGCATGCCGAGAATGCCCGATTGCGGCGCGTTCAGGATCGGCGTCGACATCAGCGAGCCATAGACGCCGCCGTTGGTGATGGTGAAGGTGCCGCCCTGCATCTCCTCGATGCCGA
>CAYWBS010000310.1:0-4642 GCA_964456215.1 uncultured Hyphomicrobiaceae bacterium | reverse complement strand
TGCAATGCGTGTGTCACCGCTTGTAAGAACGAGCACGAGGTGCCCTGGGGCATCAATCGCCGCCGCGTCGTGACCATCAATGATGGCAAGCCGGGCGAACGTTCGATCTCGGTGGCCTGCATGCATTGCTCGGATGCGCCGTGCATGGCGGTATGTCCTGTGGACGTGTTCTACCAGACCGAGGAAGGTGTGGTATTGCATTCCAAGGACCTCTGCATCGGTTGCGGTTATTGCTTCTATGCGTGCCCGTTCGGCGCACCGCAATTCCCGCAAGTGGGCAATTTCGGTTCCCGCGGCAAGATGGACAAATGCACCTTCTGTGCCGGCGGCCCCGAGAAAGACCACTCCGCCGAAGAGTTCAGGAAATATGGCCGTAACCGTTTGGCCGAAGGCAAGCTCCCGCTTTGTGCGGAAATGTGCTCTACAAAGGCGCTGCTTGCCGGTGACGGCGATGTCGTTTCCGATATTTATCGCGAACGCGTCGTTTCCCGCGGATTTGGCTCTGGCGCTTGGGGCTGGGGCCGGGCCTATCCGGGCTCAGGCTCTTAGGATGAATCGGAGGGCGGTCATGCGCCGCCCTCCGTCATCGTATCTTCGGTAATCACCGCCTAGGTTGCGTCAAGGCATTATCAACTCGTGGGCTAGGTGATCTAAATAGAACAAGTCGTTCATGGGGGTCGCCGGGACAAATGCGGTCCATATCGTTAATTTTTGTCATCATCTTTTCCGCGGCTCTGGTTGTGCTTGCCGGTTGCAAACCCGAGGAGCAAGGACGCCCGTTACGCTATCAAAAGGGTGTTTATGGCGGAAAGGCCGATGAAAAACTGACAGCCGAAGAAATTAGGCAGTTGCGTCTGCGTGGCGAAACTCAAAGACAATAAAGTGTAGGACGGAAGGTACCACCATGAACCGGGAAATGACAGAAACCATTCAGGCTTGGCTGTTGCCGGTCATTTTTGCGGCTATGGTTTTTGTTGCGATGGCTGGCTTCGGTGCGGTCGGAGAGGCTGAGGCGCAAAGCAGCGTTCGACCTCCGGCAGGAGCAACCACAAATGCCGCGCCAGTGCCGCGCGGCCTGCCGCGCGCCAATATACCGGGCAGGGGCACGCTTCCGACAAATTTGACCGAAGGAAACGTGCCGGGCGAAACGCTCGGCAATCGGTCCAACGCCGAACTGTGGCGCGCCGTGCGCAAAGGCCTCAAAGGCACCGTTTCCATTCCCGACAAAAAAGCCGCACAATTGGTGCAATCCGAAGGCGATAATTGGCGAGCCGTCAGAAACGGTCCCCTTGCAAACTGGGGTGCATGGGCTATGGCGGCTACGGTTGGCCTGCTTGTGCTCTTTTTCCTTTTCAGAGGCCGTATTCGCATTGACTCCGGCTGGAGCGGGCGCACGATCACGCGGTTCGGCGATTTCGAACGCATGGGCCATTGGCTGCTTGCTCTTTCCTTTATTATCCTGGCGATTACCGGCCTCAACGTTTCCTACGGCAAATATGTCGTTATGCCGGTTATCGGCAAACCCGCATTCTCGGAGATAACCGAGATCGGCAAGTGGCTGCACAACTATACGGCATTCGCCTTCATAATCGGGCTTGTCATGGTTTTTCTGGTTTGGATCAAGGACAATTTTCCAAGCCGCCACGACTTTATCTGGCTGCTCAAGGGGGGCGGCATGTTCATGAAGGGGGTGCATCCGCCGGCGAAGAAATTCAATGCCGGCCAGAAGATCATCTTCTGGCTGGTCATTCTTGGCGGGGCATCGCTTAGTATGTCCGGAATAGCATTGCTCTTCCCGTTTCAAACGGCAATGTTCGCAAAGACGTTTGCGGTCATGAATATGTTCGGGACCAACCTTCCGACCGACCTGTCGCTATTGCAGGAAATGCAACTGGCGACCTTGTGGCACAGTGCCATCGCGCTGGTGATGATTTGCCTGATTATCGCGCACATTTATATCGGAACGCTCGGTATGGAAGGTGCATTTGATGCCATGGGGTCCGGGGAAGTCGACGAAAATTGGGCCAAGGAGCATCACAGCGTCTGGTTCCGCGAGTCCCTGGAAGCGAAATCCGGCTCGGAAGCGCCGGGGAGCCCCACTGCAGCGCCTGCGGAATAGAAACGACTGTGCGATCGCAGAAGAGCGCTTCGCACGGATACGCTTTCTGTTACCCCTGATGTTGAGCCCAGCAGAGATGTGCCTGACTCTTGTCCTTTCGGTTGTATGCCGGTGCAGACGCGCCATACGACTTATCTTTAAGCAGTCGGGTGCGCGGTCTTATGCCGCTCCAGCTTTTCTCGTGGGCATATTTGCCACATGCGGCGCTTTCGGCGCGTATGCGGAGGAAAAGAACTCTGCAGATCCCAACCTGCCTCCGGCAAAAACGAAACTAACGGGCGGTGATGAGGCCGTTTCCAATCTTGTCGGTCATGGCGGTCCGGTGAAATCCGTAGCGATCGGCCATAAGTCAGGCAGGGCGCTGACCGGCAGCTTTGATTATTCTATGATCCTTTGGGATATTTCGGCTCAGCCGCCTAAAGTTCTCAAGAAGTTTGACGCCAATGATGGCGCCGTGAATGTCGTTCGATTTCTGCGCGACGGCGCGCGGGCGATATCGGCGGGCGATGCCGGGCAGGTCACGCTTTGGGACCTGAAAACCGGCAAGCGTTTGCACGTTTTTAAGGGACATACGGCGAAGATCGTTGATTTATCATTGTCGCCTGACGACGGTATCGCGGTGAGCGCAAGTTGGGATCGCACGCTGCGCGTTTGGGATCTAAAGAACCTGAAGGCAGGTCCGGTACTTCGCGGACATAAGGGCCCCGTCAATGCGGTCGTCATTTCGGCATTCAGGGACCGGCCAGTGATCTATAGCGCCAGTTATGACGGAACCATCCGGCGCTGGGACTACGCGACGGGTGAATTCGAGCGGAAAGTTTATAGCCATGGTTGGGGCATCAACGTCTTAAAAGCGCTAAAGGGTGGCAAGCAGCTCGTTTTTGGCGCGTTGAACGGTGCGCGCGGGGTCATAGATCCGGCGGAAGGGGCGCTGATCAAGGAGTTTCCTCGACTCGTAAATCCCATTTTATCCATGGCTGTCGATCGTAACGAGCTCTTTGTGGCTTTTGGCAGCGCCGGCGGCAAGATTCAGGTCTACACCGCGTCGAACTGGAATTTGGTCGAAGAGTATCAGAACCCATATGGTCCGATATGGACGATGACTTTTGCGAAATACGGCGTGCAGATCTATTATGGCGGTCTGGATGATTTCGTAATCATGTGGCAGGTGTCGCCGCGCAAACAATTTGAACCTCTGTCGAGCCGATTCCCGCGCCGATTTCAGAAGTCCGGCAATTTATCGCTGGGTGAAAGGCAGTTTGCTCGTAAATGCAGCATTTGCCATACTTTGACAAAGAATGGCGCAAACCGGGCCGGGCCGACATTGTTCGGCGTGTTTGGACGTCGTGCTGGAACATTGCCCGGATATAGCTATTCCAGCGCTCTCAAGAAATCAGATATAGTCTGGAGTGAGCAAACCATTGAACGGCTTTTCCAGGAGGGGCCGGAACATTTTACGCCGGGATCAAAAATGCCCCTACAAAAGATTGCCGACGCAAAATTACGCGGTGCGCTTGTTGAGTTTCTAAAAGAGGCGACATCCGAATCTGGGACAGGCGCGCCCGCGGAAATTCGCCAGGGAGAAAAAACTCGGGATAGCCAGGGAGTGAAATAAGATGAAAGCGTTTATTGGTAGTATCGTGCTTTTGGTCGGGATTACGGCGATTTCAGCTATCATCCTGGAAAATATAGATATGTCAGCCAAGGACGTCTTCACGTCTCACCTCGGATCGGTACGCCATTAAATCGAAGCGAAGGATCAATCAGCGCATACAGATAAAGACCTTCGCTTTCGTCTTTGTCTGTCTCGCCGTCGCAATTCTACACTTGGTCTTACAGGCGCTCCCGGTTTCGGCACAGGCGGTTACGCGGGTTCTCCCTTCCGTAGTCAGCGTTCTTCCGGAATGGCCACCGGATCGACGAAGGAGCGAGGAGCCGGAAGGAAGCGGCGTCGTCGTCGCCAATGGCCGTTTCATCGCTACCGCGGCGCATGTCGTTTCCCAGGCTCTGTCCATTCGCATTCGAACGTTTGAAGGCACTTTGTTCAAGGCCAGGCTTTTGGCTTTCGACCGTGCCACCGACATTGCACTTCTGACGGTCGACATTTCGCTTCAGCCGGTGGCGATCGAGGCCAATGACCCGAAGGTCGGAGACCGCGTTTGCGCTGTGGGAAATGCATTCGGATTGGGTCTGTCGGTAACGTGCGGCGTCGTTTCAGCGGTCAACAAAGCGGGCGTCGGATTCAATTTGATAGAAGACTTTGTGCAGACGGATGCCGCGGTAAACCCCGGGGCGTCCGGAGGCGCGCTCGTCGCCGAGGACGGGAAAATGGTCGGATTGCTGTCGGCGATATTCACCAAGCGCTCGGACGCGAATATCGGCGTAAATTTCGCCGTCTCGCCGGTACTTGTCTCCAGGGTCATCGGTATGTTACGGGACGCCGGCGGGGCGAAGTGGCCATCGCCCGGCGTAAAACTCGTCGCGGCGCCGAAACAAGGTGCGGTCGGACGCCTCGGAGCACAA
>CAYWBS010000309.1:0-4649 GCA_964456215.1 uncultured Hyphomicrobiaceae bacterium | reverse complement strand
CCATTGCTTATTGACAAGATGTGGGCCGGGGCCGATACCCAATAATTTGGCCTCAAGACCGATATCAATCGCTTCGCGCCAGAGTTTGAACCGATTTTCAGCCTGGTTGTTCTTTTGCATCGTCTCGGTGGCGAATTGCTGAGCATGTCCGACAATCGTAGCGCCGAATGGGGCGGCTGAGGCGACCAGTGCCGGGGCCGCGAGGAATAGCTGACAAGCAAATGCCGTGCGCAACTGTAAACCGCGTTCGACCGAGAACAACAATGTCCAGATTTTGAACGCAGCGAACATCGGAACAGCGATCACCATAATGAGAACGAAGGAGTCGCTCTTAGTGAGCACGCCTGCAACGAAGCTGGGAGCAGCCAATCCTAGAGCGACGAGTCTCTCTTTGGTCCCCACTGCCGTCTCGGCGAGATGCAGCGACAGGAGGACGAGCGCAGCACAAAGAAGAGCGAATTGGTTTGGGTTCGCTGACCAGCCAAGAAATCTGTTCCACCACCAAAATTGAATCCCGGGAATGCGAACCAGTCCAAAGCCCGCGGCCAACAGTACGCTGAGGCATACAGCGCCAAAAGCGACGATGAGCCAGGTGACCCGACGCAAACGCTTTGTGCGGTTCGGCATCACGACGATCAAGCAGGACAAAGTCGCCATAAGCAGATATGCCACTATATCGTGCAGAGACGCCGCCGTATCGCGAGATATTTCAGTTGCAAGCCCCATCAACAATCCGATGCTTTGGGCGAACGCAAAAACCAGCCAAAATATCAGCAGCTTTGAAAGGCCCGGCGTCAACGGGGGGCCGAGCCGGCGCGCCTCGTACGCCAGTCCAAGGAGAACCCAGACCGCTAAGCATAATTCGCCCGGTCCGAGTGGAACACCGGGGAGTCGCAGCTGAGTCGCTGTCGACAGCAACACGCCGAGCGCGAGCAGTAGATCGCGTATCATTGGCACCCCCCGTGACCCGAATACGTGCAGAATGCCGCGCTGAATAATTGCACGCGTCTCGCAGAAAAAGCGAGAGCGAAAGACACTAGGCGCTCTCGGCTCCATGCCGGGCCAGGCTCACAGTCGCAGTAAAGCGCCGCGCGTCCACAGAAGCAGACAATCTGCCGTTGGTGCCGCATCGGCAATTCAGTTCGCTTAAGAGGCTGAAGCATGGTACAGGTGCCAGTTAACGTGATCCGCCTACTTCGAACATGTCGCGGGCCGTCGACTGCTCACCGCCGCGGAATTCCCTCTCCGCGAGCGTTGGCGCCAACGCTCATCTGCGCGACGTTGATACTCCTTTCGTCGCTCAAATCATGAGCGGTCTTTCGGCGCCTTGGGACCAAGAGCTCAGAATACAACGCGACATACCGGTCGACCGTGAGGCCTAGGTTGAACTCTTTCGCTACGAATTCCGCTGCGCGGCGGCCCATCGCCTTGGCGGTCTCGCGATTCCGAAGCAGATCGATGATTTTTGTTGCCATTATACGGGGTGCGCGCGGTGGAACCAAGACGCCATTCCAACCGTCGCGAACGACATCGGTGCAGCCGGGCATCCTCGTTGCTACAATCGGCAAGTGCGCGAGCGCGGCCTCAAGGAGGACGCGCGGCACGCCCTCGCGGTATTCGGTCGGGAATGCAAACAGGTCGGCAAGTCCGAGCAGAGCAGGCACATCCGATCGCTGCCCGATGGCCATCACATAAGGGGCGTGACGGTCGATGTCTGCCTGCGTCACGGCGAGCGGCCCTTCGCTTTGGCGCGGTCCCACGAGCAGAAAGCGGACGCTCGGCCGTACCTCATGGACCATGGCTGCGGCCGCGAGCAGTGCCGGGATGCCCTTGTGCCGGGTCATGCGCGTCACAGTGATGACCACCTCTGAGTCACCGAGACCAAGCTCCTCGCGAAGCTCAGCCGGCGTTGGTCCGGCCGCTCGAACCCGCTCGAAGCTCTCGACATCGATGCCCGAGCCGGGGATCAGTCGGCTGAGACTTTTCCCGGTCATGCGGTGGCGCTCGAAGAATCCCTTGTCATCTTGGTTCTGGAATATGGTTGCCGCAGTGGATTGAGCGGCGAGCCTGTGGAGCGCACGGTAGATCGGTCGTATCCCTAAAGCTAGCGGCGAACGCGATGAATAAGTCCAGGCCAAACCGTTAATTGTGCGAACAATTACTGTGTCGCGCAGACCTCGCGCCGCCAAAGGAACCAGCAAATTCGGCTTCGTATTGAAGGTTTGAACAAGGTCGGGTTGCACATCAGAAAGAAGCTTCGAAAACATTCTGACTGCATTCAAATCAGCAAGCGGGTTCGTGAACCGGTAGCAGCGGAAGGGTCGGAAATCGATCCCGGCATGCGCGAACGGGGCTGGATCGGCCGTTGCGGCCGCGGTCACCCTAAACCCGCGATCCCGAAGGGCGAGGATAAACGGGATGCGAAGAGCATGGTCATCCCCTCCGATACAAAGTACGTGCGACCGCAAATAATTATCCTCCCTTATATTCCTAATACATGCCCGGTTAAACTCGAACAAGAGGTATGCTCACCATAACCATCAGTTCGGTTAACACTACTGTTGCGCTCTGCTACAAGTGGACTCCCAACTATAGATCAAATCGTAGAGCGGAATCCACTCGAATGCGCCGACAAGCGAAGCAAAGCGCTTCTCGCATCGATGGAGATTAACGCGCTGGCGGAATTGGTAGGTGAAGCCAAGCTCTTTCACGCGCGGCTGGCCTGGGTCGATCTCCCATGGATGGATATAAAAAATGTAGGGCCTTCCCGAACGCAGGATCGCGCGCACACCCTGGTGCCACAGCTGATATGGGAGCAATCGGAAATAGCCGCCTCCGCCCCAAGGAAGTCCGCGCCGGCCGAGCCGAATGCACGGAATGCAGACTTCATAAAATTCGTCACCTAGCGAGAAAATTGGTTTGTCCACTTCCATACCATCCAGCCGGCCATACCGATCGTGCGCTATGGTCGGAAAGCAAGAAGAATCATACCTAAATCCCAACTCTTGGAGGATCGGCACCGCCCATTGGGTGATCGAAAAGCAAGGCGCGCGGTAGCCATAGACGGCCTTACCGGTCAAGTCCTCAAGATAGCTCTTAGACCGAAGGACATCCGCTCGGAACTCACAGGGCTGGAGCGAGTAGATCAGATTGTGCCCATACCCGTGCGACGCCACCTCGTGTCCAGCGTCACTAATCGCGCGCACGAGTTGTGGACACCTCTCGGCTACCCACCCGAGCACGAAGAAAGTTGCGCGGGCCTTTCCCGCATCGAGAATCTCAAGCATTCGCATCGTGTTGCGCTCGACGCGTAGCTCGCATCCTGCCCACGCCTCGCGTGCAATGACCCCCTGCATGTTCTCGGCATGAAACCAGTCCTCGACGTCTATCGAAAGCGCAGTGCGATCGATCGCCGGACGTTCTGAGCCAGCGCTCAGCGCCTCCGTATCCTTCTCTACAACAGCCTGTGGCCGCATTTGCGGAACTCCCTTACGTCTTCCCGTGTCGGAAAGGAAAAGTAGTTCGCCTGCTGCATGTCAAGCGGCCTTGGTTGAACTCGGCCCGCCCGCAGGTCACGCAGAACGCGAATGATGAGCCTAGCGCCTTCACGCTTGGTTCCCTTTATCACGCGGTCAAGTGTATCGCGTGCCTTGATGTCGAAAGCCTGTGTCGCCAATACGTCGCCCGCATCGAGTTTTTCCGCCATGCGATGCACCGTGATCGTGACAGCCGGCTCACCGCGCTGCATCTGCCAAAAGGTCGGCATCATGCCGCGATAGGTGGGCAGCCGCCCCGAATGGATGTTGATGCAGCCAAGGCGCGGTACGCCGAGAAGCTCTGCCTTGAAGATCTCTGGCGCAGCAACGGAAACGATTATATCCGGCGCAATAGCGCGGACTCGCGCGATATATTCTGGCCGATTAACTGATCGGGCTGCTAGGACGGGTATCCCCGCAGAAACAGCGAGTGACTCGATCGAACGGCCGCGCAGCCCAGCTTGCATAAAGCGCAAGCCTAAGCGAAAGAATCCCCAGAAACCATAAAACCCCTGCAGTCGCCGCATTGTCTTCCACATCGTCTCGTGGAAGGCCCGCTCAATTGTGACCCCGCAAATCTCGAATTCTTCGTGCGGACACTCTGCGAAAAAAACATCAAAGAATCGGATGACGTAAAGCGGGTCATCCTCTGTCACGAAAAGTATGCGGAGCTTCGATGTACTTAGGCCGCTGGACATCTCACCTGTGTGCCGGGTTGTCGTTGATGATGCCAAAGTTTTCTGCCTCAAGTCATCATTCGCCCACAAAGCTAATTGCCCCATCGACAACTCCATTGCAAGAGCCTGCGTGTTCGACACGAAGCGAATTTGAGATGTTTCAGTGCTCCCCCCCCCTTGTTCCCATGGCGGCAAAAGACAATTCGACGCACCCGATTGCCAATGACGGAGATTGCGTCGCACAGCGGCGACACGCACCGATCCGGATGACGTTATCCAATACCGGTTACCTCCAGAGTGTGGTCGCGGAGGCGAAGCATAAATGAATTTCGAGGATCGTGATCCGCTTCTTCGGCACTGAGGACCCGTAAATCCAACCGGGTCTTTTCGTCTACGCGCATCGAGTTTGCACCTACACCACGGACATGCTCCCCTT
>CAYWBS010000308.1:0-4653 GCA_964456215.1 uncultured Hyphomicrobiaceae bacterium | reverse complement strand
CACCCGGATAGCGCCGCTCTCCGGGGTCAATTCGCCGCCGATCAGTTTGAGCAGCGTCGTCTTTCCGGCGCCGTTACGCCCGACAAGGCCGACTTTATGTCCCTTTGGAATGGTCGCGCTGGCGCTGTCAAGAAGCAGCCGTCCTTCAATTCTGAATGTCAATGAATTGATGTGAAGCATTGCGTTGCGGCCGGGTTTTCGGATGTCAAAACGCCCCCTTATGGCGCAGCGGACGGCGAATGAAAAGAGGGAGCGGATGACTTGCGGTCCGGGATGGCGGCGGCTATAAGCGGCGCGGTTGACTTCAGGGCAAAAACCGCGAGGGAAATTTTCAAGATGGCCACCGAACGAACGCTTTCCATCATCAAGCCGGACGCCACCGCGCGGAACATTACGGGTAAGATCATCGACCGGCTGGAAAGCGCGGGCCTTAGAATCGTCGCGCAAAAGCGCGTGCGCTGGTCGAAAGAGCAGGCGGAAAAATTTTACGCGGTTCACAAGGCCCGGCCGTTTTTCGGTGAGCTCGTCGCCTTTATGACTTCAGGGCCAATCGTGCTTCAGGTGCTGGAGGGGGAGGCAGCGGTTGCCAGGAACCGCGAGGTCATGGGCGCAACAAATCCCGAACAGGCGGAAGCCGGGACGATCCGCGCCGATTTCGCCGAGAATATCGAACGAAACTCAGTGCACGGCTCCGACAGCGCGGAAAACGCCGCCGTGGAAATAGCGCTTTGTTTCAGCGAAAAAGAGATAACCGGCTGATGACAAAGAGATAACCGGCTGATGCAAAGTCAAAATCAAACATCCGGACTTCGGCGGCAGCCAGGAATGCCTGTAGTTTTCTAATTGGCGCGAAAGTTTCCAACAGTTTTTTTGCCGGCTAATTGGTTGAAATGCTGGTCTTTCTCCGTTTGTCTACAGGTCATTCAGGCATCGGCTCGCCTGGCATTGCGCTGTCGCGGCGACTCGCATAACATCGATACGACTGATCCAAGTTTGGGTAACGGCACGTTACCCAAGGATCTCGAATCAATACCAGGGGTTTTCTGGTGGGGGTGGGCTAATCCACGAGGTGGTTATCGGACGCTAATTAGCAGCGCGGCTTAGGGTGCGCGGCGACGTCAAAGGAATTCATTTTTGCCGCCGACGCCTGGGCCGGACGCATCGCGAGAACATTTGTGTGCCGCCGGCCTGATTGGTCCGGCGGCACGGGTTGGATGTAACCTCCCAAGACCTGTCCCGTCCGCGGCGCATCAGCGGACGGGTCTTTTTTTTATATACTCGAAAGAATTACTGAGCGCCTTACTCAGTAGAGTACACGAAACCACTGTGGCAATTTGTTGAACATACCGCAGGCCGGAAAAAGGTCTGTTGATAACTCCAATTACGATAGTTCGTGAACGCGGAAAGGAAGGCCGCCTTTCGGGGTCAGTGTGACCGTTGCATTCATGCCGACGGGCTCCGTGCCGGCAAATTCCGGGCGGAACCGCCTGAGCAGCGTTGTCAGTGCCAGCGTATTCTCGACCAGGGAAAGCTGGCCGCCGACGCAGGCCCGCCGGCCAGCGCTGAACGGCAAATAGCTGTAGCCCGGCCGCTCTCTCATGCGTTCGCGTGAAAAGCGCGTCGGATCGAATTTCTGCGGATCGGTCCAAATCTTCGCGTTCTGATGGACCACATAGGTGCACAACACCACCTTGTCGCCGGCCTTGATTTCGTGCCCGCCGATCGTGTCGTCCTTGGCCGCGACGCGGATCAAGGCCCAGATAGGCGGATAAAGCCGCAAGGTCTCCTGAAGGACGGAACGCGTATAGGTCAGCTTCTGCAAATCTTCCCACGTGGGCTCGCGATCGCCATAGGCCTCCTCGCCCTCGCGGCGGATTTTCTCGGCGACTTCGGGATACTTTGTCGTCAGATAGATGGCCCAGGCAAGCGTCAGGGCGGTCGTCTCCGTTCCCGCCCACAAATATTGCTTCATTTCGTCGACCACTTGCTGGTGATCGAATTCAGGGCAATCGGGATCGGCCTCCGCCGCCTCAAGCGCCGCCAGCAGCGTATCCTGGCGGTGGTCACGCGGCGCGGCGCCGATAACGAGCTCCGGCACTTCCCACCAGGTCTCAATGGCTTTCGCCGCGTCTTCTTCGGTTATTTCCTTAAGCTCTCCGCTGACTTTCCTGAGGCGGATCGATTTGTGGTTCATGACGTCCGTGTACGCCTTCACGGCGCCGAAGACGACGTGCGGATTATAAGGCATGTCGCGGTCGAAAAGCGCCTTGCACACCATGTCGGCGGCGAGCGACCAGGTCTCCTCCACCAGTTCGAATTCGCCGCCGCGCTTGGCCAGCTCGGACCAGCGCTCGACTTTGGATTTAACAGCCCGCTGAAGATAGGGAAAATAAATCTCGAATCTCGAGGGATGGAACGAAGCCTGCTGAGGGGCGCGGAGTTTCTGCCAAAGCACGCCATCGACGGTGATCATGCTCTTGCCGAAGATGGCCTTCATGCCTTCGAAATATTTCAGGTAATTCTCGGCATTGCCGACGAGGACATGGCGGAAGTGGTCGACATCGCTCAACAGCCAGATCTTTTGGTTCTTGAGACGTACGGGAATGCAGCCGCCATATTTCTCGCTCAAGCGGACGAGGGCCGACATCGGGTCATCGGTCGTCACCAATGCCGTCAGTTTGAACCAGATACTGTCTTCTTCACCCAAGGCTTGGGCGTGCGTTTGAGCGATCGTCATATCAGCCCCTTTTCACGCAGCGGCGCGACGAGATCAATCTAGGTCAAATCATCGCAATGGAAAACTGAATCTGCCCCGATCGGCCGGCAAGTCGGTGGTTTTATTGTTGTTTTTGCGTAACGAGGCGCAGTTACCAGCAGGACGCGTCCCTGGCGCCATTATTGCGTTAGACCTAGTATCATTACGCTCGTCGGATTGTCCATACCATCCGCGCTCTCCCGCAGGCGAGACTTTATGTCGCGGTTAATGGTGGAATGAAGGCTGAGGCCTCTTCGACGCACTCGCCGCCCGCCATAAGTTATCCGCCATCCGGCGGCGGCGGCGGCGGAGAGAAAAGCGGGGCGGCGCCACAGCGGGAGAAATCGGGTTCAACGCAGCCGGGCGCCGGGACGACACGGTCGCCGACGACACGGACTTCGCTCGAGGCCACCATGCGCAGCGCCATCGGGTAAAGCCGGTGCTCGGCCTTGAGAATGCGCGCCGCCAGCCGGTCCGGCGTATCATCGGCCAGCACCTCGACGGCGGCCTGCGCGATGATCGGCCCGCTATCCATGTCGGTTCGCACGAAATGCACGGTGCATCCGGAAATTCTGACGCCGGCCTCGAGAGCCCGCTCATGGGTGTGGAGCCCCTTAAAGGCCGGCAGCAGCGAGGGGTGGATATTGAGCTGCCGGTCCCGCCATTTTTCAACGAACGTCGCCGTCAGCAAACGCATGAAACCGGCATTGCATATGAGGTCGGCATCGGCCTCGACGATGGCCTGATGAAGATCCGATTCGAACGCTTCCCGCGATGGATAGGCCTTGTGGTCGATCACGATTGCCGGGAGTCCGGCCTTCGCCGCGATCTCAAGCCCCGGAGCCTCGGGCCGGTTGGAGATCACTTTGACGATCTCCGCCGGATAGTCCTCTTCCGCGCAGGCGTCGATCAGGGCGCGCATATTGCTGCCGCGCCCGGAAATGAGAATGACGACCTTCTTGACCGTTCTCATCCGGCAAAATCCAAAGTGCCATTCAAGCGCACGGCGTCGCCATCTCCCCGCTCGATGAGGCGGCCGATGCCGAAAGCGCTTTCGCCGGAACCCGCAAGCACGTCCATGACGCGGTCCCGATCCGACTGCGAAGTGACGATGACCAGTCCCACGCCGCAGTTGAACGTGCGCAGGAGTTCCATCGTATCGAGGCCGCCGGCGTCTTTGATCCAGCGGAAAACGGGCTGCGGAGCGAGGGTGGACAAGTCGATCTCGGCGGCAATATGCGGCGGCAAAACGCGCGGCGGATTCTCGATGAGCCCGCCGCCGGTGATATGCGCGACCGCCTTTATGGCGCCTGTTTGCCTAAGTGCGGCCAAGACCGGAGACACGTAGATTCTGGTCGGCGTCAGAAGCGCGGCGCCGAGCGTTTCGCCGGTGCCAAAGGGCGCCGGGGCGTTCCAATCGAGGCCTTGATCACGGACCAGCCTTCGGACCAGCGAGAAACCATTCGAATGAAGGCCGGAGGAGCTCAGACCAATGAGGAGGTCTCCGGCGGCAATGTCGGCTCGCGGCAGAAGAGAGCCGCGCTCCGCGGCGCCAACCGCGAAGCCCGCCAAATCGTAGTCGCGTCCGGAATAAAGACCCGGCATCTCGGCGCTTTCGCCGCCGATGAGCGCCGCGCCGGCCTCAATACAGCCTTTGGAAATACCGCTGACAACGGCTTCCGCGACGTCCCTGTCGAGCGTGCCACAGGCGTAATAGTCGAGGAAGAAAAGGGGCTCGGCCCCCTGGACGATCAAATCATTGACGCACATGGCGACGAGGTCGATACCGATCGTCCCGTGAACGCCGATTTCGATGGCGATCTTGACCTTGGTGCCGACGCCATCGTTCGCGGCGACAAGAACAGGATCCTTAAAGCCCGCGGCCTTGAGATCGAACA
>CAYWBS010000307.1:0-4677 GCA_964456215.1 uncultured Hyphomicrobiaceae bacterium | reverse complement strand
TTGATATTCGCGCACCCTGAAGTGGCGTGCGCATTTGCCGACGTAGTAATGAGGTGATCAGTCGTCAAGGGGCGTCACGGCTCTTTTGGCGGAAATTGGCATCGCGCCAATCCCTGTTCACGATCTCGGAAATGTGCGATTTGCTCGCCGGCGTCGAGGGGTGGCCCCGCTCCGGAAGATGAACAAATGATGAATGACGCCTTCCGGTTTGGTTCAGCCCCGCGGTGGCAGACTTCATGTCATGGACAGGCGCAAGAAAATGTTCGTCGGGCAAAGCAAAGTGAATTTCAACCGCCAGAGGATCGCCAATTAAGCCGCAGCGCCCTGACGCCGAATTCCTCCTCAGACGGGCGAGGTAAGCCCCCCCTCCTTAGCCCGTCTGTATCCTGGCCGGCTCCGATCATTCGGAGCCGGCTTTTCTTTTCCGCCCATAAACCTCTGCGCACGGAATTTTGCTGCGAAATAATGCGCGTCCCCGTCTATAACATTGACAAAACGATTCGATCATTGAATCCGGTCCATTCGAATGCGACATTTGTGAAAGATTGCAATGGATCTCGTCGGCATCACCCAGAATCCCATTCCAAGCGGCGCCGTATCGGGAACGTTGCGCGCCAGCGACGGAATGTCGCTTCGCTTTGCCTATTGGAAGACCACGAGCCCGGCGAAACTCGGAACGGTCTGCGTCTTCACCGGGCGCAATGAATTCATCGAGAAATATTTTGAGGTGATCGCGGATCTGCGCCGCAGGGGGTTCGCCGTCGCCACCATGGATTGGCGCGGCCAGGGTGGATCGGGGCGGGCGCTCCGGTCACGGCGAAAGGGCTATGTCAAGGACTTCTCTGAATTCGACGGGGATCTCCGCCAGTTTATGAGAGAAGTGGTCCTGCCGGACTGCCCGGCTCCCTATTACGCTATCGCCCATTCCATGGGGGGCAACATATTATTGCGTGCGGCGGGCATGCGGGACTGCTGGTTTGAAAGGATGGTGCTGGTCGCGCCGATGATCCGATTGGCGAGCACCGGGTTGCCGGTCGGGATGCCGACGCTCTGCCGGCTGGCCCGGTGGGCGGCGTTCTTTGGATTTGGCCGCATGACGCCCGGTATGTCGATAGATGATTCCAGCGGCCCGGCGACATTCGAGGGCAACGTACTGACATCCGATCCGGTGCGTTTCAAGCGCAATGAGGCCGTTCTTGAGGCAGAGCCGGCGCTGCGCCTCGGCCCGCCGACATTCGCATGGCTAAATGCCGCGTGCAGGTCCATGGCGATGATCGACAACGAGCGTTATCCGGCGTCGGTCACCGTGCCGCTGCTGATCTTCGGGGCGGGGGGCGATTCGGTCGTCTCGACCGCGGCAATTGAGGAATTCGCAGCGCGGCTGAAAACCGGTTCGCAAATCATTATCCCCAAGGCGCGCCATGAAATCCTGCAGGAAAGGGACGAACTTAGGCGCCAGTTCTGGGCGGCTTTTGACGCCTATCTGGGCGGCCAGTGCTAACGGCAATCTGCCGGCGGCGAGCGCTCCCCTACGGTTTTAGGATCTCCGCAGCGCGGCATGAGCAGCCGGCACCAACTTTGCGGCTGACAAAGCCATGCAATCCGGTACAGGCTCCGGTTCCGTTAATCGTCAACCGCGAGCAGCTTCAGCGCCCGATCGTGCAGCGCCGGATCGCCTGACGCCAAAATCCGTCCACCAGCCGATGCCGGACCGCCGTCCCAACTGGTGATGCGACCGCCGGCACGTTCGACTATCGGAATCAGAGCGATGATGTCGTGGCTCCGCAATCCGGATTCCGCGACCAGATCAATGTCTCCGGCGGCAAGGCGGCAATAGGCATAGCAATCGGCGCCATAGCGGGTCATTCGAACCCGGCCTTGCAGGCGGCGGAACGCATCATATTCCGGGCCGGGCAGAAAGAGATCCGGACTGGTCGTTGAGAAGACAGCCATGTCGAGCGAATTGCACTTCCGGGTTCGAATGAGCAGTTCGCCGCCAGGGCCGCGATAATAGGTGCCGGAATCGCCGCTCCAATAGCGCTCTTTGGTAAAGGGCTGGTTCATGAGGCCGAGCTCCGGGCGCTCATGCCTCGTCAGGCCTATCAGAGTTCCCCAGACAGGTAGCCCGGCGACAAAGGCGCGCGTGCCGTCAATCGGGTCAATGTACCAGCAATATTCCCGGCCCTCCCCTGATCGGCCGTATTCCTCCCCAACAATTCCGTGATCCGGATAGGTTTCTTCGAGTTGCTGGCGAATAATCTTTTCCGCCGCCCGATCCGCTACGGTCACCGGATCGAAGCCGCCGGTCCCGGATTTGTTCTCGACGTCGCTTTGCCGGCGAAAATGCCGGAGAATGACGTCGCCGGAGGCATCCGCCAGCTTATGGGCGAAATCCAGCAACGAATCGAAACCAATCGAAGGACAGTCGGTCATATCACCGGACATTTTCTGGGCCCATTGGCCCGTACATAGCTCTGCGACGAATCAGTGCAATTGTTAATAATCCGGGGCCAGAATTCCGACAACGTCGCCTATTGGACACGACAAACCGAGCTAAACGGCCGCCAACTGATGCAAGAACAGCACGAAATCCCGCCAGTATGTTGCTAATCCGCACCGAACATCCACCAAAGTGTTAAAATTATTGTTTTGGGGTCTTGAAATTTGTGCGCTGCAATGTCATGTTTTTGCAGCGCGGTATTGACGAGCTCAGTTCGTCGTACCGCAGCCCTCCTTGGGCGTTTCCTCCCTAGACTTGGGCCGTTCAATATATCGGGCGGCCCCTTTTCTTTTTCGAGCCGAAGCTCGCGTTTGAGGAGCCGGAAAACTCACTCCGCGGCGGCAGGACGATCCTTCAGCAGTTCCGGAACGTATTCGAACATCGCCTTGCAAAGCCGCCTGAGATCCCGTCTTACAAGGGCAAATCGTTTCTTCTTGGTAAACGTGTTCTCGTTCATATAAAGGGCACGCTTGATCTCGATTTGCAAGGCGTGCAGGCCCTCTTCGGGTTGCCCATAATGTTCGGTGATGAAACCGCCGGAATAGGGCTTGTTACGCATCACCACATATCCCATGGCGGTCAGTTGACGTTCGACGAACTGCACGATCCGGCTATCGCATGAACTTGCAAAACGGTCACCGAGAACGAAGTCAGGGCGGCTGTCATACTGGTTTGCGGGGAGTGACGGCATGGAGTGGCAGTCGACGAGGATCGCATGTCCGAATTTGCTCCAGCTCTCGGTCAAGATCGATCTCAAAGCTTCGTGATAGGGCTTGTACAATGTCTTTATGCGTTCAAGAGCGTGTTCGAGCGTAATCGGCTCGCGGTATATTTCTTCGGCTTCGGAAACGATGCGGGCGATGGTCCCAAGGCCGCCTATTACGCGGATGGAAGCTGTGTTGGCATAGGCGGGCAACGTATCGGAAATGAGCGCCGGATCGAGCTCATAGGGCTCGCGGTTCACATCCAAATAGGCCCTCGGAAAATGAGCGTGCAAAAGGGGCGCGCCAAGTGACGCGACATCCGCAAAAAGCTCCTCCACATAGGCGTCCTCGGATTTTCTCAGCGCCAGCGCGTCCAGTCTTGAGGCTTGCAAGAAGGACTGAGGGTAAACGCGGCCGCTGTGAGGTGAATTGAAGACAAAGGGCGCCGTCAAAATGCGCGGCCTTTTTACTTCGAAGGGCGGTGAAAATACCGCGGACACCGGGGTCCCGTCCGTCCTTTTCATGGTCGCCAAGCCTAACCCTCACTCCAACTCGTTCAGACCCGCAAGGGACCGTTTCAGCAATCTTGGCGGATGTGGCATAGGCTTGCTCGGCCAAAGAACCAATTCTACGCCCGCCGCGCTTCACCTGGAGGGACTTATAGCCGAGGACGGCTGGCGCTGCCAGTCGCGCAAGCCATTCGTTTACCTTAATCTCATATCTCTTTCCATATGCGTCACATAAGTGCCATTTTGCAAGAGATTCTATTTGACGATAGTCTAGGGAAAGGGTCCACTGCTTTAAGGAAATTCGACCAAGGCTTCATTGGTCGTTTACCAAATTGCTGTCTCATCCCTGCAATGGCCGAGTTCCTAACGAGCGATAAGATATTATGCCTGTAAACGAACCTTCAAAACGCGGAACGCAAAGAATTATTCTTGCCGAGGATGACGAGTCCATGCGGCGATTTCTTGAGAAAGCGCTTGAAAAGGCTGGTTACAGCGTCGTCTCCTTCGGCAATGGCGCGGATGCCTATCAGCAACTCAGAGAAGAGCCGTTTTCATTGCTGCTCACGGATATCGTCATGCCGGAAATGGACGGTATCGAATTGGCGCGCCGTGCATCGGAACTTGATCCCGATCTGAAGATCATGTTCATCACGGGATTTGCCGCCGTAGCCCTGAATTCAGAAGAGAAAGCGACCCGCGACGCGAAAGTCCTTTCAAAACCCTTCCATCTGCGCGATCTCGTCCAGGAGGTCGAAAGGATGCTCGAAGAGTAGGATTGGGAAAGAGGAGGCGCGGGTGATCGGCCGGAACTCCCAACTGATGAGCACCAAGAGCCCGGCCCTTGCCTTGCCGAAACATTGCCGATATAGGAAACGGGCCCCTTTTTGAGGGATATGCAGTTTCGTATTTGGGCGCGTAGCTCAGCGGGAGAGCACTACGTTGACATCGTAGGGGTCGCTGGTTC
>CAYWBS010000306.1:0-4686 GCA_964456215.1 uncultured Hyphomicrobiaceae bacterium | reverse complement strand
ATGTCGGCACTGGGCGGCTGATTCACTCTTTCAGAGGGCACGCGAACTGGGTCTCTTCGGTTGCGTTTTCGCGGGATGGCACCCTTGTGCTCTCAGGCAGCGGGGACGAGACGGTGAAGCTTTGGAACGCCGGAACCGGGCGGCTGATCCACACCTTCAAAGGCCACGCGGGAACCGTCAATTCGGTCGCGTTCTCGCCCGATGGCGCCCGCGTGCTCTCAGGCAGCAATGATGAGACAGTGAAACTCTGGGAAGCCGGAACCGGGCGGCTGATCCGCACCTTCAAGGGGCATACGGCTTCCGTTCATTCCGTCGCATATTCACGTAATGGTACGCGCGTACTCTCAGGCAGTGCGGACACGACGATCCGAATTTGGGATGCCACCACCGGGCAAGAGCTTGTGCGTATGATAGCATCACCGCACGGCGATTGGTTGGCGATGACGCCGGAGGGTTTCTTCGCGAGTTCTCCGAAGGCGAACGACCTTCTGAGCATTGTTCGTGATCCCAAGGTTACAAGCATCGAGCAGATCCACCAATCGCTTTATGATCCGGACCTTGTCCGCGAGAAGCTGGCCGGCGATCCAGACAAAGATTTCGCGAAGGCGGTCAAGGTCATGAACCTTGCAAAGGTGCTCGACAGCGGGCAAGTGCCAACTATCGAGATCATTGCGCCAAAATCAGATTTCGAGGCCAAGGCCGATCTGATAGAAGCTGAGGCGACGATCACTGACACAGGCGGTGGCATCGGCCGCATCGAATGGCGGGTCAATGGCATCACGTCTGGTGTCGAAACCCCGCCCAGAGGTTCGGCCAAGACCATCACGGTAAAACGCCAGCTCGCTCTTGATCCGGGTGAGAACATTATCGAAGTTGTCGCTTACAATGGGCGCAATTTGCTCGCCTCGCTGCCTCAGCGCACGACGATCAAATGGCAAGGGGCGGCGGATGCCGGCAAGGGCCGACTCTTCGTTCTTGCCATCGGCATCGATGCCTATAGCGATTCGAAGTTTGGTCGTCTGAAACTTGCTGTGAAGGACGCCAAGGATTTTTCTGCGGCGATTGAAGCGGCGGGCATGGGCGAATATGCCTCGGTGCATGTCGTTACCGCGCCCGATAGGGATGCGACGCCGGAAAATTTGGACAAGCTCGTCAATGATATTGCCAGCAAGATCACCCCGCGCGACACGTTCATCCTGTTCGCCGCCGCCCACGGCACCTCGAAGGACGGGCGCTTCTATCTGATTCCCTACGGCTATGACAGCAACGCGCCGGGCACGCTGGCTGAGAAGGCCATTGGCCAGGACCGGCTGCAGGACTGGGTGGCGAACCGCATCAAGGCGCGTAAGGCGCTGATCCTGCTTGATACTTGTGAGAGCGGGGCTCTTGTCGGCGGGCACACAAGGTCGCGCGTCGATGTGCCGGCATCGGAGGCGGCCGTTGGCCGGCTGCACGAGGCGACGGGCCGCCCGGTTCTGACGGCTGCGGCTTCCGGCAAGGCGGCGCTGGAAGGCTACAAAAAAGAGAACGGCCTCTTCACCTGGGCGGTGCTTGATGCCCTGAGGAACGGAGATACCGGCGGCAACGGCATCATCGAGCTTTCCGAGCTTGCGGCCCATGTTCAGAGTTTGGTCCCAAAGCTTACGGACGAGATGCGCCGCCATGGAACGTCCGATGTCGGCAAACGCGCTGCGTTTACGGTCCCGGTGCCGGAAGCGGCCGCCCCCTATTCCACCTTCCGCCAGTCGGCCCGCTTCGGATCGCGAGGCGAGAATTTTTCCGTTGTCAGACGATTGCAGTGAGGCAGGGATGCGGCGGAACTGTCATACCTGGCGGTGTCAGAGGAAACTGAATTGAGCCTGTGTTGTACGTTTCGTGGCGTTTTTGGATGGGAAATCCTTTCCGCGCCTTCAAGGCTTCGCCTGAGATCATCCGTCTTACGGTGATGATGTCTGTGCTATGTCCTTTGTCGTTACGCCAAGTCGAAGATCTACGGTATGCGCGAGAGCTCGAAATCAGCTATGGGACGGTGCGTGTCTGGTGGAACCGGTTCATCACGTGTCGCCATGCTGACCCGCCTCATCTCCGCCTCCGCTGGACAATATCAGCCGGGAGCTGATCAGATGAGGCAACAGTTTAATATTCAGGAGCACGTCAGACGAGGCAATGCGCGTTCCCATCCAGATTTTCGCGTTATAAGAACTTGTGTCAATAGCGGACCAATATTGCACCATTTTACGTTTACATGGTGCACCGGCCTGGGACTTAACCTGGTGGCGGCCCTCGCCGGTCTCCATGACGCACGCATCGATGCACTGGACAACGGTCCGGGACTGCTCGTGAGAATTCGGTTTTCCACAAAGAAGCGTCATGACCTCCTTTTTCGAGACCTACGTGCAGCCGGCAGCCGATTTTGCCGCGCAGCACCCGCTGCTCGGCAGTTTCGTCGTTTTCCTGCTGGCGCTTGGCGAGTCGGTTCCCGTGGTTGGCGTTGTTGCGCCTGGGACCTCTGTAATTCTGGCCATTTCCGCACTAGCAGGTTTGGGATATTTGCCGCTTTGGGCGGTGCTCGCGTCTGCCGTGCTCGGCGCAGTCGCCGGCGATGGTCTTTCATACTGGTTTGGCTACCGGTACAGGGAGCACGCGCTCGGAATTTGGCCGATATCCGGTTATCCGGAGTTGATCGCCAAGTCGGAACAGTTCTTCTCCCGGCATGGAGGCAAATCGATCGCCATTGCTCGATTCACACCTGTCGTGCGTGCCTTCGTTCCTCTCATTGCCGGTGTTTCAGGCATGAAAGCCGCGCGCTTTTATGCGGCGAATGTAACGTCGGCATTTGCCTGGGCCTTCTCGCATTTCCTGCCTGCCGCGGCATTTGGCGCCTCAATTGGCATACTGCATCAAATCAGTGCCCGGCTGGTGGTATTGCTCGCATTCGTAATCGCCGGCGCGGTCCTGCTTGTTGTTGGCATGCGTCTGGCTCTACGTTGGGGGAACCCGGTCTTGGTGGCGGCACACCGTCGCGCCCAACTCGCGCTGGATGGGAGGCAGGGGCGGTTGGCCGGCATCTTGCGAAACCTGATTCAGCCGGAAGACGGCTCCGCACGGGAAGTAGCGTTTCTTGGCATTATTATCGCTGGTGGCCTCGTGCTGCTGTTCAATCTGGTCGAGGATGTTATCGCGCGCGGAGAGCTGATGCGCTCCGATCAGGCGATTTCGACGCTTCTCAGCGGTTGGCGAACAGTTTGGGGCGACAGCCTTATGGTTGCCGTGACGGCATTGGGCGATATGCCTGTGACCGCGCTCGTCGCCGCCGCGGCCGTTGGATGGATATTCTGGAAGGGACAGCGCAAGCTCGGTCTCGGATTCATCGTGGCGATTGGTGTTACAGGCCTGTTTGTCGTCGTTCTTAAATCCACGATGCAGGTGCCGCGACCGACCGCTATATACACCGGCATACATGCCTTCAGCTTCCCCAGCGGCCATGCGAGCTTTGCCGCCGTATTGTACGGCATCCTGGGATGGATCTGGTGGCGCGGGTTGCTGCCGCCTTGGCGCACAGCTGCCATCGCCGGAACGGCATTGCTTGTTTCGGGCATCGCGTTTTCCCGCGTATATCTCCAGGCTCATTGGTCATCTGATGTTGCAGCTGGATTGGTCTTCGGGATTTGTATTACGGCGGTGTTCGCACTGGCGTTCAGGTCGACGCGGCTCAAGGAAATCAATCCTGCGAAGCTGCTGGGCGTTGCCGTTTTGGTATTGGTCGGCGTGGGGGGTTGGCATGCGTCCATGATCCATGCGGCGGGATTGAAGATGTATGCGCGGCAGACGTCAACCGTCGTGACGACCGGCGCAAGTTGGAGACGGCAGGATTGGCGCAAATTGCCGGCCAATCGGATTGATCTGGGCGGGCAGAGCGAGGAACCAATCGTTCTGCAGTGGGCGGGCCCCTCCAAAAATCTCGTCATCGCGTTGAGCAGACATGGTTGGACAGCGGCTGTACCAATCAACCAGGAAACCGCGGGCCGCTACCTCCAGGGAACGACGACGGCATCCGATGTTCCCGTCTTGCCGCGTCTGCATGATGGGCAAACGCCAGTCATGTCGCTTGTGCGGATCGCGCCAGATGGCATCAACAGAGATATTTTCCACCTGTGGGCCTCGCGCCTCGTTCTCTCGGATGCAAACGACGCCCCTGTCCTTGTCGGCGCTCTCGTTCGCGATCGGATCGAACACCCTTTGCCCTTTTTGAGTGTTCCTTCGGATCTTGAGATCCCGGCAGCAGGCATCGCGAATGAACTTCTCACGCAGCTTCCCAATGCGACACTCAGGAGTCGCCAAACCCCATCCGGTTCATCCGCGGCAACTGTCGTGCTCGCGGGCGCGTGAAGGCAGCGGAACTCGCCGCCGGGTAAGCCTTGACCAAGCAAGCATCGCTGTGCGGCAAGCTCAGAGCAAAAAAAGTGGACCTTGCGCTCAACGCCGGCAATCACCGCCAAGGCTTCGCCGAAATCCACTTGCGCGTGGCCCGGAGGGTGCTCCAGCGGTATGAACACTTCCCGACAATGACGCTTACGCTGACGGATATAGTCGCTGACGATCGTAGTGCCGCCATCAAAATCATGTTCGTTGCGCAGACGCTCGAATATCCGCTTCGCCGTGTGACGTTGCTTTTTCGGACGATCC
>CAYWBS010000305.1:0-4695 GCA_964456215.1 uncultured Hyphomicrobiaceae bacterium | reverse complement strand
TGGCGTGAGCGCAATAAACGAAATCATGTTCACACTTCAAGTGAACATGATCTAGCCTGCCAGGTTTCACAAACCGGAATCGGTCCCAACGGAAGCCGGAGGAGCCCGGGGGGCGTTCCGCCGTCGAACTTGCCGGCCTGTCGCGGTCCTCAATTCTGAACATATTCGGATGAAAACCTGTGGCAGCCATTTCTGGCTTATGGCAACTTGTATCTGGTATACCACCGGAACAAATCTAATAATCAGAGTTGATAGAGCAGGAAATTATCATGCAACCAGACATCGAGATTGCCCGTGCCGCTGCGCTCAAGCCCATTGGGGAAATCGCGGACCGGCTGTCGATCCCCAATGAGGCTGTTCTTCCGCACGGTCCGCATATCGCCAAAATCGGTCTTGATCACGTTGCCTCTTTGGAGGGCCGCCAACAAGGAAAGCTGGTGCTGGTCACTGCGATTACGCCGACGCCGGCCGGTGAGGGCAAGACGACCACCACGGTCGGGCTCGGGGATGCGCTGAACCGGATCGGCAAGAACGCCATGATCTGTATTCGCGAGCCATCGCTCGGTCCCTGCTTTGGCATGAAGGGCGGCGCGGCGGGCGGCGGCTATTCGCAAGTTGTACCGATGGAGCAGATCAATTTGCATTTTACCGGAGATTTCCATGCCATTGGCGCGGCAAACAATTTGCTCGCGGCCATGATCGACAATCACATCTACTGGGGCAACGGGGCCGAACTCGATAGCCGCCGCATCACCTGGCGCCGGGTGGTCGACATGAACGACAGGGCGCTCCGGGTTATCGCGAATTCGCTTGGCGGCATCGCCAATGGTTTTCCAAGAGAAGACGGGTTTGACATTGTCGTCGCTTCGGAAGTGATGGCGATATTCTGCCTGGCAAAGGATTTGCGGGATCTCGAAGAGCGGCTGGCGAACATTATTATCGGCTTCACACGCGGCAGGAAGCCCGTCTATGCAAGAGATATCAATGCTCACGGCGCCATGGCCGTCCTGCTCATGGATGCGCTTGCTCCGAATCTCGTGCAGACATTGGAAAATAATCCCGCGTTCATTCACGGTGGCCCGTTTGCAAATATTGCGCATGGTTGCAACTCGGTTCTGGCGACGCGCGCCGCGCTCGCCATGACGGACTATGTCATTACCGAAGCAGGTTTCGGCGCCGATCTGGGAGCCGAGAAATTTTTCGACATCAAATGCCGGAAGGCCGATCTTGATCCGGCCGCGGCCGTCCTCGTGGCGACCGCCCGGGCGCTCAAGCATCATGGCGGTGTCGAACGAAAAGCCCTCGGCGATGAAAACGTCGCGGCGGTTGCCAAGGGTGCCAAGAATATGAAACGACACATCGACAATCTGCGCAAATTCGGCGTGCCGGTCGTCGTCGCCATCAACCGCTTCCCGAGCGACACCGATGCCGAACTTGCGGCCATTCACGACGCCGCCAAAAGCAAGGATTGCGACGCCGTTCTATGCACCCATTGGGCGGACGGTGGCGCAGGCGCCGAGAAGCTCGCGGAAAAAGTCGTGGCCCTTGCCGACGGGGGAAGCGCGGACTTCCGTCCGCTCTATCCCGACGACATGCCGTTGTGGGACAAGGTCAAGACCATCGCCAAGACGCTTTATGGCGCAGAAGAAATCATTGCCGATAAATCCGTGCGCGCCCAGTTCAGGAGGTTTCAAGAGGACGGCTTCGGAGACTTTCCGATCTGCATGGCGAAGACACAATATAGTTTCTCGACGGACCCGCTGCTCAGAAATGCGCCGACCGGCCACGTCGTTCCTATTCGCGAGGTCCGGCTTTCCGCCGGAGCCGGTTTCCTGGTCGTCATCGCCGGGGATATCATGACCATGCCCGGCTTGCCCCGTGTGCCGGCGGCGGAAGGCATTCGCCTCGACGAAAACCAGAATATCGTCGGCTTGTCTTGAGGCTTGCTCCTAGCAGCCGCGATACAGGCATTTTGGGGTCGGTGGCTTACCGCAACCGATCCCGGCCGCAAATCGCGGTCATGGCGCGCCGGGTCCGGGCAGCTTGAAATTATATATTGTCTCGTCGAACCGGTTGTAGTCTCCGTAGCGAAGCATTTCATAGAGCTCGGCGCGGGTCTGCATCGAATTGACAATTTGACGTTGCGTGCCCGTCTCGCGAATGGTCCTCAAGCCATCGGCCGCGGCCTTGACGGCGAGGCGCAGGGCGGTAACCGGGTAAATGACGATATTGTAGCCAAGCTCCTCCAAGTCCGAAGCCGGCAGCAGCGGGCTTTTCCCGAACTCGGTCATATTGGCGAGTAGCGGCACGGATATCGATGACCTGAATTTCTCGAACTCCCCCCGGTTTTCGAGCGCCTCCGGAAATATAATGTCGGCACCGGCGCCGACATAGGCCTTCGCACGCTCTATGGCGGCATCGAGGCCTTCAAGGGCGCGAGAGTCCGTGCGGGCGATGATTGTGAAATTTTCGTCCCGCCTGGCGCTGACCGCGGCTTTCAGCCGCTGGACCATCACTTCGGCCGGAACAACGGATTTGTGGTCGAGATGGCCGCAGCGCTTTGGGTTGACCTGGTCTTCAATATGGCAGGCCGCGATGCCCATATCCTCGAGCATGCGGACGGTTCTGGCGACATTCATCGGTTCGCCGAATCCGGTGTCGGCGTCTATGAGACAAGGCAGATCGGTGGCCCTGGCGATTTGATGGCCGCGGGATGCCACTTCGTGGAGCGTCGTAAGGCCGATATCCGGCAGGCCGAGATCGGCGGCAAGGGCGGCTCCGGAAATGTAAACGCCGTCAAAACCTATCCTTTCGATCTCCATGGCAATCAATGGCGAGAAGGCGCCGGGAAACTGCAGGAGCCGGCCCGAGGCCAGTCCGTCGCGAAGGGTCTTGCGTTTGTCCGCGGCTGAGCGTGTTTCGAACATGTCAAAAAATTCCCGGTTTGGTGTTCTCGATCAAGCTGGCGGGAGGCAGCGCGGGGTTGAGGGTCAAAAGTGCCTCGGGCGCCAGATCTTCAAGTTTTCGTACTGTGGAGAGAAAGCGGTCCTGTTCGCCCGCCGGCAGGATGCCTTCCGTCAGTGTAAGAAATTTCTCAATATAGCCGGTCCTGTCCATTGGTTTTGCGCCCAGGGGATGGGCATTGGCCACGGCAAGTTCGTCCGAAATAATGGTTCCATCGTCAAGAGTGACTTCGAGACGGCCGCCAAACCCTTTTTCGCTTGGGTCGGTCGCGTGGTAACGGCGGGTCCATTCCGGATCTTCAACGGTGCGGATCTTCCGCCACAGCCGGATGGTATCCTCGCGCGTCGCCCGCTGCCGCGCATATGAGCGCTCATGATGCCAGCCGCCATCCTGCAGAGCCACGGCAAGAATATACATGATGGAATGATCGAGCGTCTCGCGGCTGGCTTTGGGATCCATTTTCTGCGGATCGTTGGCGCCGGTTCCGATCACAAAATTCGTGTGATGGCTGGTGTGAAATACTATGCCGGCGACGCGGTCCCAGTCGCCATTCGTCCGCTTTTCGATCGAGCGCCTGAGCTTGACGGCCAGATCGATGGCCGCCTGGCACTGATATTCCGCTGAATGCGCCTTTGTGTAGGTTTCGAGAATGGCACGCTTGGGCGCGCCTTGCTCCGGAAGCGGGACCGCATAGCGAGCCTCCGGCCCTCCGAGCATCCAGGCAATAAAGCCGTCCTCGCCCTCATAAATCGGCGAGGGAGCCGTTCCGCCGCGCATCGCCCGGTCAACGGCTTCGATGGCCATCTTCCCTGCGTGTGCCGGCGCCGCGGCTTTCCAACTCGAGATCTCGCCCTTGCGCGACTGGCGGGTCTCGGTGGTCACGTGGAGGGCGTGCTGGATCGCTTGATAGATGATTTCGGCCGGCAATCCCAGCGCGCAACCGATCCCCGCCGCGGCGGAAGGACCAAGATGCGCGACGTGATCGATTTTGTGCTCATGGAGGCAAATGCCTTTGACCAGGCTGGCCTGAATTTCGTAGGCGGCGGCGATGCCGCGCAAAATGGCGGGACCTGAAAGGCCGCATTGCTGGGCGACCGCCAAAATCGGTGGAATATTATCGCCCGGATGAGAATAGTCGGCGGCGAGAAAAGTATCGTGGAAATCCAGTTCCCGCACGGCCGTACCATTCGCCCAGGCGGCCCATTCGGCGCTAAACCGTCGATCGGCCGGAAGCCCAAAGAGCGTGGCGCCATTCGGCCTTGTGTGGGCCAGGGCCTGCGCCCGCGCCATCGCCGGAGGCGGCCTGTTCAGCGAAGCCATCGCCACCGCGGCATTGTCGATGATCCGATTGGCGATCATCTCGGAAACGTCCGGGTCTACGGCGACCGGATCGGCGGCGACTTCGGCTATTTTCCAGGCAAGTTGCGATGTGCGCGGCAGGCGCTCCGCTTCGGCGTGTGTTCTAATCGTGTAAACCGGCATATTCCGCCCTTACCAGAATGTTGGGCTAGAGCCCTTTCAACCCGCTGTTCCGGCGTCCTATTGGGCGCCGGAACTTTGGAAATTTCAGTCCCGGGGTTGAATTTGCTCGGATTGCAACTGCTTAAGGGCGCGCTTCAATTCTTCGATTTTGTCGCCTTCCGGTTGCGGGTATTCGAGGCCAAGCTCCGCCAGGCGGGACGTTATAACAAGGCTGACCAATGCGCGCATGACCCATTTGCGGTCCGCCGG
>CAYWBS010000304.1:4127-4704 GCA_964456215.1 uncultured Hyphomicrobiaceae bacterium | reverse complement strand
GTTTCCACCGCGATAACGGCCCAAATCTCTGCATCGCCCGTTCCGAGCTTGGCCTTGATCCGCTCAAAACCCGCTTGTGAGATCGCGTAACCGACGCCATCGCGGATCGTCGCCGCCGCAGGCGCGGGAGGCGAAACGGAAGAGTGGGGATCGGGCGGTATCGGATGAGTTTCGCGCCGATCCGCGATAGGCGGCATGGGTCCGGATGACGGTGGCATATGCGGAACGGCCGGTCCCACGTTCGGGGGTGTAAAATCACTATTGCGTGGCACCGCGATTGGCCGCGTGTTGTTGGCGGACGAGGCAATGTCCGGGGCTAACGAATTCGCTCCCGGAGGTGGCGGCGGCGGCGTGTGTCTGGGTGCCGTCGCGACAGGTGGTATTGCATCGGGAACATAGACCACTTCCGGCGGAGCGCGGCCGGGCTGGGCAACAACCTCCCCAGCATTTTCGCCAACGAGGCCCGGATGCCCGTCTTTCCTGTCCGCGTCCTGGGAACTTTCGCCGCCGAAGCCAAAATAACCTGCCAAATCAGACCAGAAACCCATGGGGCGACAGGAAAGACGGGCATCCGGGC
>CAYWBS010000304.1:1593-4117 GCA_964456215.1 uncultured Hyphomicrobiaceae bacterium | reverse complement strand
CGACTCCCTCATGTTCTCACATGTCTTCAAATCCTGATACATTCCTTATAGAGGCGCGGAAACAATGTGGGGATATTTATCGACAGGTAAAAAAGATCACACAGTTTCTCGGATGATCATACTTAAGTACAAGAATATCTTAAGATTTGGAGGGATATCGAAAGATAGTCGATAAGCATATACAGTCGGAATCGCCAAGATTATTGCATCAATATAAATGGCTTGTCGGACAATTGTGCGTCCAATCCGTTCGATTTTGGCGGTATTCATCTGCTTTCCAGCCACTTCTTGAAAAGGAAGACACACCAGCGGTGAGGCAGTTCTCGACTACCTCCTTATGGCTCAAACGCCACATCACCTCCGGCCTTAAGCCATGCGGCAAGTCCGCCGGCAAGATGTCTCAGACGTTTCAATCCGGCCTTCCTCGCCGTATCGACGGCCATCGCGGAGCGCTCGCCATAGGCGCAATAGAACACAACGCATCCGGGATGATCATTCGCGATCCGCTCCAAAGTTCCGCCGGGTTTGGCTTGCTCATCGAGGGTCTTGTAAGGCACATGCAGAGATCCCGGGATCCAGCCATCCCGGTGCCGCTCGTTCGTCTCGCGGAGATCAATCAGGATCAAATCACTCCGGGCACATTCCTTTCGGCATTCGTCAGCCGACAAGACCTCTTCCGGCCGCACGAATTTCGAAAGAGACTTTCCGAGCGCTCGGTTGGCCGGAACGGCGACGTCCATGAGTTTCGGGTTGGCGAGTTTCAGATTGTTCATGATATCGGCATATTCGGCGGCGGATGTGACCTGCAGCCGGGGATTGTGCCCACGTTCGTAGCCGATCGATGACGCCGTATTGCCATTATAATCGTGGGCAGGATAGACGATGGTCTGCTCCGGAAGCTTAAGGAGCTTGTTGAACAGCGAGTCATAGCCCGCATAAGGATCGCCGTTCTGAAAGTCGGTTCGACCGGTGCCGCCGATAAGGAGTGCATCCCCGGTAAAGACCCGATCATCCATCGCATAGGAATAAGAGTCGTCGGTATGGCCCGGCGTGTACATCGTCCGCAACTCGATGCCGTCGACGTCAACGATTTCACCTTCCTTGACGCGCATGGAAACGACGTCGGCGCCGCTCCGCTCACCCATGACGGTCACGCATTTCGTTATGTCCCGGAGCGCTCCCAAACCGGTTATGTGATCGGCATGAATATGCGTATCCAGCGCCTTTACGAGTCTAAGCTGCAATCGCTCCAACAATGCGACGTAAATGTCGACTTGTTCATAGACGGGATCGATGATCAGCGCCTCACGGCCGGTTCCGCTGGCGATGACGTAGGTATAGGTGCTCGAAGTCGTATCGAATAGTTGCTGAAAAATCATTTGTTTGCGTCCCGGCCGGCCACTGACGGTGATCGTGGCGGCTAGTATGACATGGCCACAGCGAATGCAGCAAATTTGGTCAAGGACGCGGGCAAGTTCAATGCTTTTGCGGACCAGATAAACGCATTCTTATAGATTTCGGTGTGGCGACAGAAAAATCGTCCCGCGCGGCCTTGCAGACGACTTGCGGTCAGTGGACGGCAGCCGCCTGGTCAATTGCCTCGCGAGCCAGAACCCGCTTAATTCGTTCCATGGCGCCGTCGATGATGTCGCGCGTGATAATCAAAGGAGGCGCGAAACGAATGATGTTGTTGTGGGTTTCCTTGCAGAGCAATCCCTGTTTTTGCAGGGCCTCGCAGATTCGACGCGCGCCGCCTGCTTCGGAGTGAAGTTCGACGGCAATGAGAAGGCCGCGTCCGCGCACCTCTTTTATCCGCTCGTCCTTGAGAGTTCTCAAGGCGTCCAGGAAATAGGCGCCCATATTTTCGGAGTTTTCGATCAGCCCTTCCTTGATCAGGACTTTAAGGGCCGTCCGCGCAACGGCGCAGGCGAGAGGGTTGCCGCCGAAGGTGCTGCCGTGCTCGCCCGGATTGAGGACGCCCAGGACCTCATTGTTCGAGAGCACCGCCGAGACCGGATAAAAGCCACCCGAAAGCGCCTTGCCGACAAGCGTCAGATCCGCCTCGATTCCTTCATACTCTTCCGCGAGCAGTCGGCCGGTCCGCCCGAGACCCGTCTGGATTTCGTCCAGGATCAGCTGCACGTTGTGTCTTGTGCAGATCTCGCGAATCTTCCTGAGATAGCCGTCGGGCGGGATAATGACGCCGGCTTCGCCCTGGATCGGCTCTACTAGAAATGCGGCCGTGTGCGGTGTGATCGCGGCCTCGAGAGCGTCTGCGTCGCCGAACGGAACAATTTTGAAGCCGGGAGTAAAGGGGCCGAAACCATCTTGCGCCATGGGGTCCGTGCTGAAGCCGACGATGGTAATGGTCCGGCCGTGGAAATTATTGCGGGCGACGATGATTTCGGCGCGGCCCTCCGGGATCCCCTTGACCTGATATCCCCATTTGCGCGCGCATTTGATAGCCGTTTCGACGGCCTCGGCGCCGCTGTTCATCGGCAGGACCCTGTGCGAGTTGGTGAGC
>CAYWBS010000304.1:0-1583 GCA_964456215.1 uncultured Hyphomicrobiaceae bacterium | reverse complement strand
CGAGTTGGTCGTTGCGGAAGGCGCGTGACGTCAGAGTCAGTTTTGCGGCCTGATCCACCAACGTCGCGTATATCTTCGGATGGCAATGGCCCTGATTAACGGCGGAATATCCCGATAGGCAGTCCAGATATTTGTTGCCGTCCGTATCCCACAGCCAAACGCCCTCGCCACGCGCCAAGACCACGTCGAGAGGCCTATAATTGCGCGCTCCATAAGTGTTTTCGATCGAAATGTAATCTTGCATTTAATGTCTCGTTGCGATGGTTTGTGTGGTGTGCATGTCGGGCCTACCTCGTCAATAACAGGATTCAAGCGCCGCTTCGGCCGTCGGCGCTATTTCGAACAATTGCTTGCTCTGCTGATCGAGCCGGAGCGTCATGCAAAAGGCGCCGCCGCCCGACATCATGAAGGGCGCGAGGTCCAAGGCGACGCAGCGGTATCCGCGTTCGGCAAGAATGCCGCGAAGACGGTCGGTCGGAGCCGACATAATGAGAGTGCGATCGATATTGACGACATTCAGAGCGAGGTTTTCCGCGTCCGCCTGATCGGCCTCTATCAAGAGATCTGCGTCGACATTTTCGCGTATCGTATTGATGGCTTCTCTCGAAAATGCATCCGGGAAAAATAGAATTTCGCCGGCGGACAACGGGCAAAAGCACGTATCGAGGTGATAGTAGCGCCCACACGTCAATTGCAGGCCGATAACGGGCTTGGCGTAAAATTCGCCAATATGGCCGATAGATTCTTGGCAGGACCTGGGTCCGTATCCGGCCCAAAAACATTGCCTTGCGCCATCCCACATGCAATCGCCGGCGCCTTCCTGATAGACCCCTTTCGGCAATTGCTTGACGATGTCGATAACGCCGGCTCTCTGCAGCGTTGAATAGGCCGAATGAAAATATGCTTCCTCGCCGCGGCGCTCGGTGTAGCGGAACCGGGAGAGCAAGGCCCGGCCATCGAGCACGATTGCGGAATTCGCCGGGAAAACCATGTCGGGCAGACCGGGCGCGCCGGGAATCACTTCAAGAATTGCGCCAGCCGAGCGGAGCGCCTCGGCCAGTGCCGACCAAGCCCGTCTTGCGGCAGCCCTGTTGCCGGCGGGGTCCTCATGCCAGACCTCGGGAGCCATCCACGGATTAATGCGGTACGACACGTCGAAATGGTCAGGAGAGGCGAGCAGGAACTTGGCTACGCCGGTCCTCGACGGGTTCGATTTATTCGTGCGCATCGCCAAAATCACCTCCAAAATCGCAACCCTTGGTAGGCTGGGGTTGTTATCTTCGCTGATTCCAGTTTGGTAGAATAGTGAGATAATTGACATTTAGCACAACAATATTAACACAATGGCATATAATATTGGTAAATTGAAAGGTCAAGCCGATGGCACTGGATGATGTCGACCGCAAACTAATCGCCCTCTTGCGCATCGACGCCAGGCTGCCGGTCTCAAGTCTGGCCGTATCGCTGGGTGTTTCGCGCGGCACGGTCCAAAACCGTATCGACAAACTCAAACGATCAAATGCCATCATGGGATTCACCGTGCGCGTGAAACCCGAAATGGAGGGAGATGCGATCCGCGCGGT
>CAYWBS010000303.1:0-4706 GCA_964456215.1 uncultured Hyphomicrobiaceae bacterium | reverse complement strand
AGTCCTTTACCGGAACTGTCCGCCGGAAGACAAAAATTAACTCCGGACAAGGAAACCACCGGCATCATCTTGTCGAACCGGGTTTCCCCGCCTGGCATCCCGCTTATGGAGAACGTAAACGAACCTCGCATCGGCAATGCGAGGTTCGTTTCGACTTGAGACCTGAAAACGTCCCTACTTGTTCACCGCTTCCTTGAGTGCTTTGCCGGCTTTGAATTTCGGCACCATCGCGGCTGGTATTTTGATTGCCTCGCCCGTGCGCGGATTGCGGCCGGTGCTGGCCTTACGCTGCGACACCTCGAAATTGCCAAAACCCGCAATGCGCACGCTGTCACCCGACTTGAGCGTCGCCACGATACTGTCGAGCATCGCGTCAACGGCGGCTGAAGCGGCCTCCTTGGTCAAGTCGGCTTCGTCAGCAACGGTGTCAATGAGTTCTTTCTTGTTCATACGTCCCTTCCTCGTAAGTCGGCTGAATTAGCAATCATTCAACCCAGTTGAAGAAAAACTCCAGCAATTGCCTGGGATTCGAGATCGCGCCAAGACGCTGGCCTGCAAGCCGTGGGCCCCACAATGCGCCGCGACTTGCGGAAGAGCAAGCTTCCCGCGCTAAGAAATCCACATTTTATAAGACATTGATTGTGGCAAAAAAACGCGGAATTCCGCCATTTTTTGCTGGAAAAACCCTGCCAGATGTGCCAGGAGGCCGGCCGCTCCCGAACGGAACCATCCGTTCGTTGCCGCCTCGGAAATGTCCTCAAAGACCAAAAAACATCATAACAATCAATAGGTTACGCGGATGCCGGTTTTTGAGGCCCGACAATCGCAATGGTCGGGGCGGCCGAAATCCGGAATATCAATGCGCCGTCACCCCGGCGGTCGTCTCAGCATCTTCGCTCACTGGCGACGCGTCCGACGTTTCCGCAGTGTCCACCCAGTTTATCGACTGAGGCTCCCGCACGAGAGCGATTCTAATCACCTCTTCCATACGGGAGACTGGCATAATCTCGAGATTGTTCTTGAGATTGTCCGGTATTTCCGCGAGATCCTTGGCATTGTCCCCGGGGATCAGGACGGTCGTGATTCCGCCGCGCAACGCTGCCAGGAGTTTCTCTTTCAGGCCGCCAATGGGCAGCACACGGCCGCGCAGCGTAATCTCACCCGTCATGGCGACATCCTTGCGGACAGGAATACCTGTCATGACTGAGATAATCGCCGTGACCATGGCGACGCCGGCGGATGGTCCGTCCTTCGGAGTTGCCCCTTCCGGGACATGAACGTGAATGTCACGTTTCTCAATAAAGGCGGGATCGATACCGAAATCAACCGCACGGGAGCGCACATAAGCATGCGCGGCCTGGATTGATTCCTTCATCACTTCACGCAGATTTCCGGTCACTGACATCTTGCCCTTGCCCGGCATCATTACGCCCTCGATCGTCAGGAATTCGCCGCCAACTTCGGTCCATGCCAGCCCGGTGACGACGCCGACCTGATCCTCCCCTTCGACCTCACCATAGCGAAACTTCTCGACGCCGAGGAAATCCTGCAGGTTATCCCGCGTCACTTGAATCGTGCGCTTGTCGGAAGTCAGGAGTTCTTTGACGCTCTTTCGTGCAATCTTTGCAATCTCGCGCTCAAGGGCCCGCACGCCGGCTTCGCGTGTATAGACCCTGATGATATGCATCAGCGCCTCATCAGTCATCGACCACTCACCCTCTTCCAGACCATGAGCGGCCATTTGATCGGGAATGAGATGGCGCCGGGCAATCTCTATCTTCTCGTCTTCGGTGTAACCCGCGATCCGGATGATTTCCATCCGGTCCATCAAAGCCGGCGGAATGTTGAGCGTGTTCGCCGTTGTCACGAACATTACGCTCGACAGATCATAATCCACTTCGAGGTAATGGTCGTTGAATGTGTGATTTTGCTCCGGGTCCAGGACTTCCAAGAGCGCCGAAGCGGGATCGCCACGAAAATCGGCGCCCATCTTATCGATTTCATCGAAAAGAAAGAGCGGATTTATTTTCTTGGCCTTGCGCATGGACTGCACGACCTTGCCCGGCATTGAACCGATATAGGTTCGGCGATGCCCACGAATTTCCGCCTCGTCCCGCACCCCGCCAAGCGACATGCGTACGAATTCACGGCCCGTCGCGTGAGCAATGGACTTGCCGAGCGACGTCTTGCCTACGCCGGGCGGGCCAACAAGGCACAGAATTGGGCCCTTGAGCTTGTTCGTGCGTTTCTGCACCGCCAGATATTCGACGATCCGCTCTTTGACTTTCTCAAGCCCGTAATGCTCCTCATCGAGGATCTTTTCTGCTTCTTCGAGGTTCTTCTTAACCTTGCCCTTGATGCCCCACGGGATGGACAGCAGCCAATCGAGATAATTGCGCACCACCGTTGCTTCCGCGGACATAGGGCTCATCTGCTTCAGCTTTTTGAGTTCTCCCTGCGCTTTCTCGCGGGCTTCCTTCGACAGCTTGACGGTCTCGATCTTTTCCTCGAACTCGCTTATGTCGTCGCGCTCATCGGCATCGCCGAGTTCCTTCTGAATGGCCTTCATCTGCTCATTCAGATAGTACTCACGCTGGGTCTTCTCCATTTGCCGCTTGACGCGGGAGCGGATCTTCTTTTCGACCTGCAGGACGGAAATCTCACTCTCCATCAGCGTGAAGACGCGTTCGAGACGATCCGAGATCGACGTTATCTCTAGAATGTCCTGTTTTTCCGAAATCTTGATGGCGAGGTGCGATGCTATGGTATCCGCAAGCTTCGAATAGTCGTCGATCTGATTTACTGAACCCAGCACTTCCGGCGAAATTTTCTTGTTCAGCTTCACATAGCTCTCGAACTGCGCTACCGCCGAGCGCGACAGCGCCTCGATTTCGTCCTGGTCGCCCACGTCTTCCGTGACGCGCTCGATCTCGGCTTCGAAATAGTCGGCATTCTCCGTATAACGCTTGATATTCGCTCGGACCGTCCCTTCGACCAGGACCTTAACCGTTCCGTCAGGGAGTTTCAGGAGCTGCAGCACCGAAGCCAGTGTACCGACCGAATAAATCGCGTCCGTTTCCGGATCATCGTCGCTGGCGTTGCGTTGAGCGGCGAGCAAGATCTGCTTGTCGGTTCGCATTACCTCTTCGAGGGCGTTAATCGACTTTTCGCGGCCCACAAAGAGAGGCACGATCATATAAGGAAATACGACAATATCCCGCAGCGGAAGAACGGGAAACTGTTCGTGTTTGGCGCCGCCACCCGTGTTGTCTTGCAATGTGTCGGTCATCTGGATTTCCTGTTCTTGCGGCGGCGCAGACGCGACGTCTGCCCCGTCCTCATATTTTTCTGCCCAATTTCCGGCCGCATCAGGATAAGCGCTGCCTGCCGAGTAGAATTCGGCTGCTCAAACGATCGCCGCCCAATCCAAGAACATAAGGCGAATCGAAACCTGTTCAAGTCACTGGCCGGCACCATCCACCGGAGATCACACCTCTGGCGGACGTTGGTCGATCAGTAGTGGCATTGGCGCAGCACTTGGTAGTCCCGAGCGGTTAAGCGCTGGACTCGATTTCTTCCGCCCGATCGGAATAAATGCGCAATGGCCGCGCGCTGCCCTCAACGGCCTCAGGGCTAATTACCACTTCCTCAACGCCCTTCAGGCCTGGCAGATCAAACATCGAATCGAGCAAGATGCCTTCCATGATCGAACGCAATCCGCGCGCGCCTGTTTTTCTGACAATCGCCTTGCGGGCAATCACACGAAGCGCTTCGTCGGAAAAAGTGAGCTGGATATCCTCCATCTCGAAAAGGCGCTGATACTGCTTGACCAGAGCGTTCTTCGGCTCGTTGAGTATCTTCACAAGAGCCTCTTCGTCGAGGTCCTCGAGTGTCGCAATCACCGGAACGCGGCCAATGAACTCCGGAATCAACCCAAACTTGAGCAGATCCTCGGGCTCAACGTCCTTGAGCAACTCGCCCGTCCGCCGTTCCTCGTCCGTCTCCACTTTGGCACCGAAACCGATCGATGTCGTGCGGCCACGCTGTGAAATGATTTTTTCAAGTCCGGAGAATGCTCCGCCGCAGACGAACAGGATGTTGGTCGTGTCTACTTGCAGAAACTCCTGCTGAGGATGCTTGCGCCCTCCTTGCGGCGGCACGCTGGCCACGGTCCCTTCCATGATCTTGAGCAGCGCCTGCTGCACGCCTTCACCCGACACGTCTCGTGTAATTGACGGATTGTCGGACTTGCGGCTGATTTTATCAACCTCGTCGATATAGACAATTCCGCGCTGCGCCCGCTCGACATTGTAGTCCGCCGACTGCAGTAACTTGAGGATAATGTTCTCGACATCTTCGCCGACATAGCCGGCTTCCGTGAGCGTCGTCGCGTCAGCCATCGTAAAGGGCACGTCAAGAATGCGCGCCAGGGTCTGCGCCAATAACGTCTTGCCGCAGCCGGTTGGGCCGATCAGCAGAATGTTCGATTTCGCAAGCTCGACATCATTGCTCTTTGCAGCATGGTTGAGCCGCTTGTAGTGATTGTGAACCGCGACCGAAAGAACCCGTTTGGCGTAGTCCTGACCGATGACGTAGTCATCCAGGACCGTACAAATCTCGACCGGCGTCGGCACGCCGTCACGGGATTTGACGAGCGAGCTCTTATTCTCCTCGCGGATTATGTCCATGCACAGCTCGACGCACTC
>CAYWBS010000302.1:0-4709 GCA_964456215.1 uncultured Hyphomicrobiaceae bacterium | reverse complement strand
GCACAAACAGAAAGACCATCGAGGTAGACACCCCGAGCGCCACGCCGAACACGCCCTCGGTCTGCATCCAGTAGTGCCACATGGCCTTGCCGAAGGAGGCGCCCTTCCACTGGATGACCTCTGGAATGAAATCCAGGTCGCCGAAGAACGTGTACAGCATAAACACGCTGGCGACGACGCACAGCGGCAGTCCGAGCGCGCGATAGGTGGCAATCAACAAAATAACAAGGCCAATACTTGAAATGACCATGTCGGCGGCAGTCGGCAGGCCCGCTCTCACCGCGATGTCATTCTTGAAAAAGATAAGATAGAGGCAGGACGTAACGCCAACGATCGCCAGCAGCCAATCATACCAGGGAATGCGGTCGCGCGGGCTCGACTTGAAAAGCGGGAAGGCGAAAGCCGCGAGCAATAGTCCAAATGACAGATGGATTGCCCGCGCCTCATCCGAGTTTAGGGTGAAATTTATGCCCGTTAGCCCGGTGAGCCAAAACGGCACATTGGAGCCGTAATAGAGCTGAAAGAGCGACCAGATCAGGGCCACGCCGGTGATGATTTTTGCTTCCCAGTTCTTAGGATTTCGCGCGCCGGTATCAATCTTCGCGACCATGGCCGTGGCGTCAGAATCCGAAGCCTTGGCAGCCTGCGGCTCCTTATTGTCGGACATTGGGCCCATCCCTTCCGCCAAGTTCGAATATTTTGATTTTTATGCTTGAAAGCAGAAATGGAGGGGCGCGCCCCTCCATTTCCTCTCGGTCAGCTATTTCATCAGGCCAAGCTCTTTATAGGCCTTGATGGCGCCTGGATGTAGCGGCGCCGAAAGGCTGTCCTTGATCATCTCTTCCGCCTTCAGATTGGCGAAAGCGGGATGGAGTTTTTTGAACGTGTCGAGATCGCTGAACACGGCCTTCGCAACTTCATAAACGACATCATCCGGCACCTTGGCGCTGGTAACGAATGTGGCGCCAACGCCATAGGTTTTTATGTCGTCCGGATTTCCCTTGTACATGCCGCCGGGAATTGTGGCGTAGCGGTAATAGGGCTTCTCCTTGACGAGCTTGTCGATCGCCGGTCCCGTCACCGGAACGATCCTTGCGTCGCAGGAATTGACTGTTTCCTGGGTCGATGCGGACGGATGGCCGACCAGCCAGAAATAGGAATCAATCTTGTTGTCGCAAAGTGCCTGGGCCATTTCGGCGGATTTCAGCTCCGAAGCGAGCTTCAGGTCAGTCCGCTTCCAGCCCAGCGCCTCCTCGAGAACCTCCCAAGTGCCGCGGGTACCGGAACCGGGATTGCCGATATTGTGGCGCTTACCCTTGATGTCTTCGATACTCTTAATGCCGGTATCGGCGCGGGTCAGAACCGTAACCGGCTCCGGATGGACCGAGAAGACCGCGCGCAGATCCTTAAACGGTCCCTGGTCCTTGAATTTGGAAGTGCCGTGATAGGCATGATATTGCCAGTCGGACTGGGCAACGCCGAATTCGAGCTCACCGGCACGGATGGTGTTGATGTTGTAGATGGAGCCACCCGTCGACTCGACCGAGCAGCGAATGCCATGTGTTTTTCGATTTTTGTTGACGAGCCGGCAGATCGCGCCGCTGGTCGGGTAATAGACGCCGGTAACGCCGCCGGTGCCAATACTGATGAATTTGGTTTCCGCCGTCGCCTTTTCGCCGGCAAAGCCGGCTCCGAAAGCAAACACGGCGGCAATCGCCGCGACTTTCCCCAAAGACCTTAACTGCATATTTTCCTCCTAATACCAAGGCGCGCGGCACTTCCAAGGAAGGCCGTCACTGCTCAACAATCTGTTTTCTTAGGCAGATGACAGACTAGCGCAATATTCTTGGTCAGCGAAACCCTAGGACCAATAAATTTTGCGAAGTTTTTGCGGAATCGCGCTATTTTAGTCTCGCGATAAGCCCTTCTCCGCCAATTCGCGCACATAGTCGGCCCATCGCTCCTCGTAGAACGTTCCCAATTCGTGCAAATAGCTCCACGAATAAAGCCCGGTGTCGTGACCGTCGTCGAAGCGGATGCGGACCGCGTAGTTACCTACCTGTTCGAGATCGCTGACATGCACGTTTTTTTTGCCGGGCACGGTCTGGCGCTGGTCGGGGCTATGGCCCTGAACTTCCGCGCTCGGGCTGAAGACGCGGAGAAACTCGGCCGGATAACGGAATGTCTCAGTGTCGCCGAAGGTGATGCTGAGTTCGTTCTTTTCCTTGTTGAGCCGGATTTCTGTCGGCCAGGGCGATGATTCGGTCATGGGTGAAACCACCTATCAGGCTGCGGTACGTCCGGTCGGACGCGCAAGTCATATATAAAATGCCTGAACTTGTCATATGCGCGAATGCCCCCGGCCGGGCAAGATCGGAATTTTTGCTTGTTAAGGAGGCATCCGGCATGATTGGTCTGGCTTGCCGGCGCGTCGCATAGCCGGGCCAGCCCAGGACCCGCATTTAACGAAGCGCCATAATCGGACAAGAAAGGAGATCAGATGATCGCCGTTATCTTTGAGGTTTGGCCGAAAGCCGAACATAAGCAATCTTATCTCGACGTCGCCGCGGAACTCCGGCCGCTGCTCGACAAGATCGACGGCTTTATCTCGATCGAGCGATTCGAGAGCCTCTATGAGCCGGGAAAGATCCTGTCACTTTCCTTTTTCCGGGATGAGGCGGCGATCAAGGAATGGCGCAACCTCGAGGCCCATCGCAAGGCGCAGGCGAAAGGCAGGAAGGAATATTTCGCTGATTACCGCTTGCGCATCGCCGGCGTGATCAGGGACTATGGCATGGAGAAGCGCGACGACGTACCGGCCGACAGCCTGGCGCTGCATGGGGAGCCGGCGCGGCGCGATATCCATCCCCCGCCGGACGAGATCCCCAAGGAGACCGCCAAATCCGTTTCCCATGCGCCGTTGGACGGCACGACCTGCTTCAGCCGGGTGGGGTGCGCTGCGGCGTCACTTGGCCACGCTCTCCTCGGCGTCCTTCGCCCCAATCACGCGGATCACGGGCCCTCCCTCTTTATCCCGCGCCCGCGTCTTGACGGGCAGGTCTTTGAACACAGTCTCGCCAAGCCGTCTCAGCAGGCTACCGGCGACCCGGGGTTCGCCAATCAAATCGATAAGCCAGAAAATATCGCCGCTTTTCCATTCGTCCGGCCGCAGGCGCACCGGTTTGCTGAGGTTTTCCGAAAGCTTTTCGTCAACTTCTTCGGACACCCGCGCCCAGAGCGCCAAGCCGACCGGCGCCGAAAAGCCCCGGTCTTTCATCCGCGCTTCGGCAAGCGAGAACTGACCTGTGAGCACCGCCGGAACCGCGAGCCATTCCAGATCCGAAAGACTGTAATGCTTGTAGCGAGGCGAGCGCATCAACACGCTGACCACCTGCCCGAACGCCGCCGACATCATCTTCGACTGCATCGCCTCGCGCGCTAGCCGCGTCTTGTCCGGCGCGGCGCCGACATTTGGCTGCTGCCCCGCCTCGCCGCCGGAGGCTTCTGCCGTTTCGCTTCCGTCAACCTCCGCCGATTCGACCGATGTTTCGGTTTCGTCCTTTTTTTGCTCCGCCTTGTCTTTCCCCTTTCGGGGCCCAAATATCATGACTGTCTCCTCCGATACCCAATATATTTACATGCGTAATATGAGTGTGCCTATTGAGGCAAACGGAATTATGACGGTCACGCCAAAACCGTCCGGCGGAAAAGCTGTACGTCTTGTTTATTTGTCGATTTGAAGAGCGGGGGGAGTTTTGAGCGCCATATGGCGTATGGTGTACCGCAACAATATTTTCTTCCGTGGGACGGCGCCTGAACCACATCCACCGAAAGTGGTCGCCCGCCAACCCTCATAGCCCGATAAAGGTGGAAATTATTGGGGCGTTGATTTTTTGAATAGTCGGTCGGGGTTAAACCCCGACCGGCGGAGGTATTGCGCCCCGCGGCTTGCTAATGCTTCACCACGCACACAAGTCAGAGCAGTAGCTCCTGCAGTGTTGCTTACTCTTACCAGAGTCGCGACATCTGCCGAAGCATGAACCGTAGCAAGCGTCATAACTATTGAAATAGAGGTAAGTTCCAACCCAGGGAGCCCAGAAATACCAACCGACTCGGTTATCGCGATCGCGAAAACGGCGTCCTCGAGCGCCGAATCTGCCTTTATTCCATACATTAGGACCGGTATTGAAGCTGTGACCGTTCCACGGTGAGAACCCGGGTGACCTGTCGCGGCCGGGTGAGCGACGCCTCTCCATTCGTTGCGCGAGCTTGACGGAGTCATGACCGGAGTTTTCGATCGAAGCTCCAGCCACGCCGGCAGGGCTTTGGTATTCGGAAGACATGGCGGACGAAGACGTCAATCCACTGAACGCCAGTCCGGAGAGCAGGACAAGCGCCTGCGACATTTTTCGAGTTATCTGCATCATTGTGCACAACTTCCAAGTAGAGCGCACCCCGACTTACCAGAGCGCTCAGTGCGAGCCTTGGCAATGCCATGGCTTTAGGGGGCGCGCGTATATTACCACGCGGCATTGCTTCGGGACATTAATTCTCCGCCGGGCCAGATTTTTTTTAATTCCGACCGGGGAAAACTATTCTGTTTCGAGCTTTGCGGACGGGATTCAAATCGCCCGGCGAGGGGTATCGCTACTCCGCCGTAGCCCGGATGAAGCGAAGCGAAATCCGGGAACGATTGATAGGCTGCCCCG
>CAYWBS010000301.1:0-4715 GCA_964456215.1 uncultured Hyphomicrobiaceae bacterium | reverse complement strand
TTTTGTAACTGAAACCATTATTCGGCGTGCAAAATGTAACCTTTGCCCCTTACTGTCTGCAGATAGATCGGGTTCGAGGGATCTACCTCGAGTTTTCTGCGCAGGCGATTGATCTGAACGTCGACGGCCCGCTCGCTGCCGGTTCCGCCGAGCGTGGCCAGCTCATGGCGGGCGATGGCCATGCCGGGCCTTTGCGCGAATTGCCGGAGCAAATCCCGTTCGCGTTCCGTAAGTTTGATGGTTGTTTCATTATGTTTGAGCTCGCCGCGGCCTATGTGAAAGACGAACTCGCCGATGCGCACTTCTCCCGGCTGACCGGATGCATCCCGGCGCCGGCGCAAGACATTGTGGACCCTGAGCAAGAGCTCGCGCGGCTCGAACGGCTTGGTGAGGTAATCGTCGACCCCGAGTTCCAGGCCCTGTATCCTGTCGTCCGCGTCGGATCGCGCGGTCAACATCAGGATCGGGACCTCCGACCGGGCGCGTATCTCGTTGGCCAGCTCAAATCCCGTATCGCCGGGCATCATCACGTCCAATATCAGGAGATCGAATGCGAGACCGCGCATGGCGGCGCGCGCCTCCTGCGAATTCTCGGCCATCGTCACTCTGAATCCGTTTTCAAGCAGGTATTTGCCGAGTAGATCACGGATCCGGTGATCATCGTCGACGACGAGGATATGCGGCGCGTCGTCTTCAAGCACAACGTTGGCTTCGCATCGGCGATGACGGTTTGTCGTCATGTGTCCTCCCCCTGACCTAGCTCTTCGGATCCGGTTGGCGAACAATCAGATCCGCCACATATAAGCGTTCATCTTCGGAGATCATGTGACGCAAGAACCTTTGAATTGCCTTTTTTTCATCATCGCTTGCCGCCGCGATGGCGAGAGATATCCGCCTAAGCTGCGGCTTTGCCAGGCAGGAGCCCAGCTCCGATCCCTTTTCCGTCGGATAGAGCAGGCGTTCCCGGCGGTCGGATTTGCCAGCCTGCTGCCTGATATAGCCGTTATCGATCAACTGCTTGAGCACGCGTGCCAGGCTCTGCTTCGTGATTTTAAGAATATTGAGTAAATCCGCCACACGCAATCCAGGCTGACGGTTGACAAAGTGCAAGACCCGGTGATGGGCCCGTCCATAGCCGATGTCCGCCAAGATGGCGTCTGGATCGGAGATGAAGTCGCGGTAGGCGAAGAAAAACAGTTCGGCAAAGGCCATCAGGTCGCGGGCGTCGCCTTCGGCGCCGTGACGGGTCCCTCCCGGTTCAGGGTTTTCGGCGGCGGATTTCCGGCGGCCGGGGGCATGGGAACGTATTATGTCAGTCATGTTGACATATTTTGCCGCGATTGCTAATTCTTGCAAGGGTGAATTTGTGAATTTTGCAAACTTTCATTTTTCTGTCCTAAAATATACCGTTTCTTGCGCTTTGAGATAAAAAACCTGGCGCGTGATGGTTTACGATAACAATGAGGGTTGCTGCGAAGCCGGCGCGCAGCCAAACGGGACGCTGTCCTCGAGTCCAGTTCCGGACTGCCAATTAAGGAGTGAGACATGTCGATACGTCCTTACGATCAGCGCGAAGGCGTGATCTGGATGAACGGCGAGATGGTGCCTTGGCCCGAGGCGCGGCTGCATGTGTTGTCTCATGCGCTGCACTATGCGAGTTCCGTGTTTGAAGGTCAGAGGGCTTATGGCGGCGAGATTTTCAAGCTCACCGAGCATAGCCAACGGCTGCACCAATCCGCGAAGATGCTTGATTTCGAGGTTCCATATTCGGTGGCCGAGATAGACCAGGCCTGCCGCGACGTGGTCGCCGCGCAAAATATCACGGACGGCTATGTCCGGCCGATCGCTTGGCGCGGCAGCGAGCAAATGGGTGTCGCCGCGCAGCTCACGAAGATCAATGTGGCGATCGCGACATGGGACTGGGGCTCCTATTTCGACCCCGAACAGCGTCTGAAAGGACTTCGTCTGGCAATCGCCAAATATCGCCGCCCCGACCCGGCGACCGCGCCGGCGAAAGCGAAGGCGGCGGGTCTCTATATGATCTGCACGCTCGAAAAACACCGCGCCGAGAAGGCGGGATATGCCGATGCGTTGATGTATGACTGGCGCGGGCAAATCGCCGAATGTACGGGCGCGAATATCTTCTTTATCAAGGATGACGTCCTGCATACGCCGACGCCGGACTGTTTTCTCGACGGCATCACCCGGCGCACGGTGATTGATCTCGCCAGGAAGCACGAACTGGAAATCGTCGAGCGCGCTATAATGCCGGAGGAAATGGGGAATTTCGAGCAGTGCTTCATTACCGGAAGCGCGGCCGAGGTAACGCCGATTTCGGAGATCGGGCCGTACAAATTCCATATCGGCGAGATCATCAAGACGCTGATGGATGACTATACGAATTTGGTCAATCCATCGGTGCCGGCGGACGCCGCAATAGCCGGTTGAGGATGGTGCTGGGCGTCTTTGCGGACACAATTCCGGCCGTTCGGCGGCCGCTTGCAGGCGAACTTTGGCCGGCATGACCGCAACTGGGCCGAACTTGCAGGTTGCGGTCCCAACCCGGCTGCGTCACAATCCCCCCAATGACGAAATCAACCACGAGGGGCAGCCAGGGGGAGGGACATGGGTAGATCCACTCATATCAGCGTTTTGATCGGCGTGCTCATCATCTTTCTCGCCGCCGCATTCGAAGCGGTCGTCGCGGCGCCGGCAATGAACTTCAACGCGCAAGGCGCCTCGGTTGAGAACGTGCTCGGCTTGCCGCTCATCCCTGTCGTCCAGGAAAAACAATGTCTTCCGGTAAGCTTATGCCGGAGGGGCCGCCGCGGGCGCCGGTTTTGCAATCTGCGTGAGCGCTGCCGGGAATGCCGTTATGTGAAACGCTGCCGGCGGGGCAGGGGCTGTGTTTGGCGTGATGTCTGCACATGGCGGCAGCCGCGACGCTGACCGCGGTCTCCCGGTTGGCGGCGGGCCGGCGGTTCGAACGCTTGGCCTATACGGCCGCTTTCGGTTTCTTTAACCAGCGGCCGGCGGCACTGTCATCGCTGTCGCTCGCCGCGACCCAACGCTCTCCGTCCGCCGCGCTCTCCTTCTTCCAAAACGGCGCGCTGGTCTTCAGATAGTCCATGAGGAACGCCGCCGCCTCGAAAGCGGCATGGCGGTGCGCCGACGCCGTTACGACCAGCACGATATTGTCGCCCGGCCTGAGGGTTCCGTGGCGGTGGACGATGAGACTTGCCTGCAGAGGCCAGCGTTTCCTCGCCTCACTCTCGATGCGCTCAAGCTCGCCCTCCGTCATGCCCGGATAGTGCTCAAGCGTCATCGACGTTATTTTGCCATCCGGGGTGGTGTCGCGGACGGTGCCGGTAAAGGTGACGATGGCGCCGATATCGGTGCGCCCGGCGGTGAGCGAGCGGACTTCTTCGCCAATATCGAAATCGCTTTCCTGGACGCGGATCATGTTCGCTCTCAACCGCCGGTCACGGGCGGGAAAAAGGCAATCTCCGTCGCGCCGGCCACCGTGGCGGTGTGCCTGACATGGGTCTGGTCGATCGCCGCGCGAATGACCTCGGACTTTTCGAAAGCGGACTCGAACTCGGGACCCCGCGTCCTAAGCCAGCGAATGACGTCGGCAACGGTTTCGGTGCCGTCGGGCAGATCAACCTCCTCCTGACCGATACCGGCCTTTTCCCGCACCCATGCGAAATACAACAGTTTCATCCTGCGCGTTCAAACCTTCTGGTCGATGACATGACGCAACCCGGCGCGGAAATAATCATAGCCCGTATAGAGCGTCAGAATCGCGGAAATCCAGAGCAGGGCGAGGCCCGTCAGCGTCGTCCACGGATATATTCTGTCACCGGCGTCGCCCGCGAGCAAGAACCCGATTGCGACCATTTGCAGCGCGGTCTTGCATTTTGCAAGTTCGGTCACCGGCACGCTGACGTCGAGCTTGCCCAGATATTCGCGCAGGCCTGAGACCAGAATCTCCCTGCTGAGAATAATCACGCCGGCGAACAGCGACCAGCCGGCGATCGTCTGGTTTGCCGCCAGCATCATGAGGGCGGCGGAGACAAGGAGCTTATCGGCGATCGGGTCGAGCATGCGGCCGAGAGACGATTGCTGCTCCCAGGCGCGCGCCAGATAGCCATCGAAAAAATCCGTGGCGCAGGCGGCCACGAAGATGATGAGCGAAAACCAATTCGCCAAATAGCCGGGCAAAAAGAAGCAGGCCACGAGAGCCGGCACAGCGGCGATGCGCCCGTAGGTCAGGATATTGGGCAGGCTCGTTGCGATTGTGTAAAGTGCGGTTTGTTGCATTGGCTCTATCTGAATTGCGCCAAAGCCGGTTCGCGATACGCCTTTCGGCGGAATGCTTACCGGCGTGGTACCATTCCTTCCCCGGTCATTCTACGTGTTTTGCGGCATGATTTTCAAATTGTGCCGTGACAAAGTTAAATCCTTTATGACAATCGCTTATCGCAACTCGGAGCGGAATCCAATGCGCCTTTCGTGGCCTTTTGTTGGTCCGTGGCGCATTTGCCCGGGCCTTGTGAAAAAAAAGAGGCGCGGCAAATGCTCGCGGCGGCGAGCAATTCCGACCGCCTCGCTGGCGCTCACGCGGCCCTTGCGGTCCGTGCCGACCGGGCCCTTTCGATGATCGACGACACTCTTTTCAAGCCCGGCGGGCGGCCGCCGCGCCGGACGCCGGC
>CAYWBS010000300.1:0-4726 GCA_964456215.1 uncultured Hyphomicrobiaceae bacterium | reverse complement strand
GGGTCCGGCAGCTGTCGAGGGCGCTTGCAGCCGCTGCCCATTCCTTCTCCCTGTAGGCACGGATCAAACGATCATGTTGATCTTTCCAGTTTCGGAATTCCAATGACCTCGCCTTGTCGTCGCCGCCGAGAAGCGCAAATATCTTGACCGGCTCTTTCCTGCCGAACACCTGTAGATAATCGAGTTCGAGAAGGGCAAGACCATCGGCGGCCTGAACCGTCGTTTCACCGACAATAATTCTGGCGCCGTAGATCTTTGTCTGGCCTTCAAGCCTTGAGGCAATATTGACGTTGTCGCCGATGACGGAATAGTCGAAGCGCTGCTCGGAACCCAAATTGCCGACGCAGCATATGCCGGAGTTGAGCCCGGCTCCCAGGCGGACGGGCGTGAAAAAGTCTCCCTGCGCGATGGCTTCCGCCGCCCACTCCCGGTTTAGCTCGTTGAGTCTGGACATGATGTCGAGGGCTGCTTCACAGGCCAGGCGCGCATGGCCGGGTTCATCGAGCGGAGCGTTCCAAAAAGCCATGATTGAATCACCCATAAATTTGTCGATGGTGCCGCGTTTTCTCAGGATGATTTCGCTCAATGGCGTGAACAGCCGGTTGATAAAGCGCGTCAGGGCTTCTGCATCAAGGTCCTCGGACAAAGTGGTAAATCCGCGCACGTCGCAAAACAGAAGCGTTATATCGCGGTTCTCGCCGCCAAGTTTCAGCTTGCTCGGATCGGCGGCAAGCTCCTCGACGAGCGCCGGCGCCATATAATAGCTGAAGGCGCGTCTGACCTGATTGCGCTCCGTCTCCGTGCGCAGAAACACGTAAGCCGTACCGGTGAAATAAACGACAGTCAGCACGACCGCCGGAAAAACGGGGTCAACCAGCCACCCGAACTGTTTGTAGGCAAGCCAGGAAAGACTTCCGGCGCCGATGATGGCGCCTGCGCCGATCAACGCGCTCCATGCGGCCCCGGAATAATAAATGAGCAAGGCGATGCTCCCGCCGAGCAGGGCCACATAGAAAAGTTCGGCCGTACCGGCATAGTCCGGCCGCCGCAGAAATCCGCCAATCAGCATTTGCTCGACGGCCTGGGCATGGATTTCGACGCCCGGAGCGGCGGTCTCCAATGGCGTGGTTCGGAGGTCGAAGAGGCCCGCCGCGCTCGTGCCGACGAGAATAATGCGGCCCTCAACATCTCCCTTGGCGATCTCGCCGGCAAGGACTTTCCAGGCGGGAATGAAGCGCCGCTCATCGGAGGGCGTAAATCTCAGCCATACCTGGCCGTCGGCGGCGGTCGGAATGATCGCATTCCCGATCCGAATAGTCGTGATTCCGGTCTTGGCGCCAAAGGACGCCTCGCCGCTCGCGCCGGAAGATTTCAAGATATAGGTCGAAGCGCCTTGCGCGACCCGCAAAAGCTCAGCCGCGAAGGACGGGCGCAATTGATCCTTGAGGGTCATGACGAGCGGCAGTTGCCGGATGATCTGATCATGCTTCGGGAGCCAGTTGAGCGACCCGATACCGCTGGCGGCATTTTGCAGAAGCGGCAGGTTTGAAGCCGCGCCCCGATAGGCCGGCGCGAAGATCTTGGGATCGTCTCCGGCCGTGACAAATCCGGCCTTTGCCGGCGGGGTCTCCTTGGAGGGCCTGTTCAGGGCGATGAACCCCATGACGACCTTGGCCGATCCGATCGCGTCGGCAAAGTCCCGGTCATGATCCGGCAGGGCGAGAATGAGCTTGCGCAGCGTTTCGGTTGCGGCGGTATCGCGCAATTGCCTGGCAAATTGTTCCGGCGAATGGCGGTCGCTCTCGGTAAAGATCAAATCGAAGCCGATGACCGCGGCGCCAAGATCGTGCAGCCGGCGAACAATTTTCGCCAGCCGGTCGCGGGGCCACGGCCATTGGCCGTACCGCTTTAGGGATTCTTCGTCGATATCGATAATTTTGACCGGCAGGCGGGGATCGTATTCTCTGGGGGCGAATTGCTGAAAACTGTCAAAGGCGAGAAAGCGCAGCCGGGCGACAGGCTCTGGATCAATGATTCGAATTGCGAGCGCGGAAACGAGAACCACCGCAACAATGGCCGTGTAGAGAAGACGCGGACCCATAAGCGCTTCAAATAGCTCCCTACGACGTCCAAATCCGGACGATGGCGTTGCAAAATAGGAGACATATTATATCAGACTTTAGGGTGATGTATCTGTTCGCCGGGGATTTCACAATCAGGATTGAGATGTGCGGCGGCTTGGCCGCTGTGGAAAATCGCCAAACTGCATTCGCAGGGAAAGTCCAAATGGGATGTTTCAAAAAATGATGTTTGATGGCATTGAATGAAATCAAGACATGGAATAACACACCTCAATGACAATGGGCGTGGTGTAACTGTCAGAACATTCTTCATAGATGGTCAAATTATAGAATAGCGTGGTGCTCTCGTGAATATTTGTATGATCGGAGCGGGCTATGTCGGGCTAGTGTCGGCGGCTTGCTTTTCGGAATTCGGCTGGACGGTGTCTTGTATTGACAAGGACGCGGATCGGATCGCGCAGCTCAACAGGGGCAATGTTCCGATTTACGAGCCCGGCCTCGAATATTTGGTGGAGCGCAACAGAGTTGCAGGCAGGCTGAAATTCTCAATGGATCTCGGAGCGGCGGTCGAAGGCGCGGATCTGCTTTTTCTGGCCGTCGGGACGCCGATGCGCCGCGGCGACGGGCATGCGGATCTTACTTACATTTTCGCCGCGGTCGAGGAGCTTGCACCCCATTTGCAAGGATTCACCGTCATCGCGACGAAGTCCACCGTGCCGGTCGGAACGAGCCGGAGGATTGAAGTGCTGCTGCGCGAGATGAGGCCGGATGCCGATATCGCCGTCTGCTCCAATCCCGAGTTTTTGCGGGAAGGTTCGGCAATCCAGGATTTTACCCATCCGGACAGGGTGCTCGTCGGCTGTGACGATCAAAGGGCGCGGCAAATCATGGAGCGGCTTTACAAGCCGCTAACGCTGCGCAACGCGCCAATAATGTTTATCGGCCGCGAATCCGCCGAACTTGCGAAATATGCGGCCAATTCGTTTCTGGCGATGAAAATCAGCTTCATCAACGAGGTCGCCGATCTTTGCGGCGAGATCGGCGCCGATGTTCAAGAGGTGGCGAGTGCCGTCGGTGCGGATGGCCGGATCGGAAATAAGTTTCTGCATCCCGGTCCGGGCTATGGCGGCTCTTGTTTTCCGAAGGACATATCCGCGCTCATACGCATCGCCCGGGAAAACCGCTCTCCGATCTCGTTGATCGAGCAAGTGCAAAAAGTGAATGAAGAGCGGAAAATCGCGATGGCCGGCCGTGTCGAGAAGGCCGCCGGCGGAAACGTGCGCGACAAGATCATCGCCGTTCTTGGCGTGACCTTCAAACCGAATACCGACGATATGCGTGAAGCACCAAGCCTCGTCATTATTCCGATGCTTCAGGAAAAGGGGGCCTCTATCAGGGTCTACGATCCCCAGGGTCGCAAGCACGGTCAGCCCATGCTCCCCGGCGTCCACTGGGCCGAGAGCGCTTTGGACGCGGCGGCCGGCGCCGATATAGCTCTTGTCCTAACTGAGTGGAATGAGTTGCGCGCCCTGAGTCTCGAGACCTTAAAAGAAAAGATGAGGGGAGATATTCTGGTGGATTTCCGCAATATCTATCGTCCGGATCAGGTTGAGGAAGCAGGTTTGCGCTATCAGAGCATTGGACGCCCGAGCGCGGAGCCCAAAGGCGCGAGATGAACGCCGATTGAATCGATCGTTTCTCCCGCATTTCCCCAGAGGCCGGAGATCTGAAATCCCTGCGGTGCGAGATAAACAAACTCCGCGCAGCCCCCCTGTCCGCCAAAGCGTCTTATTTGCCCGCGATTGGTGCGCACGCAAAGCGATTCAACATAGCTGCCATAGCGGCCGTAAATCTCCGAAAGATACTCGCCATCGTCGAGTTTCAGGACGCCGACGGTCCCGCCGCGGCCGCCATGCTTGCTGCCTTCCACCGCCTCGCCGTCAATATGGAAAAGCAGTTGAACGGCATTGATCGCATAGCCGGACCAGACACGGACCTCGCTGAGCTTGGCGTGCTCCAAAAGAGGCTCGTCGTCGAAGGGACGTCCTCCGACACCGCCGCTCGGTCCGAGTATTACGCGTGACATGTGTCCTCTTCTTCGATCAATCGGGCGCCGCCACCGGGGCTATGACAGTGAGATTATAGAGACCCGGCTCGGCAGGCTTCGGTCCCATTGTTCCGTCCATACGGATACCGTCAGCCATGCAGTAAAAGCAAGGCTGGCATGCATCGCATCATTTTATGTTGCACTGCGAAAACGACTCCCTATCTTAGTGTCAAGACACAGAGAAATAAGGAGAAAAGGAACATGGCAGCACATGTTTTTACAGCTCCCGTTGGCACTGCCGGCAGAAAGCCCGGCGGCAGCGAAGGCAAGGATGCAAAGCATATCGTCTTGACGGCGCTGAAGGGCGTAGCGGGATTCTTCGACAAACTCAGACGCGCGAGCGACGCTGCTGCGCAGTATGATTATTTGTCACGGCTGAGCGACCACGAATTGAGAAATCGAAGTCTCGAAAGGTCGGATATCGCAAGGGTCGTTTACCAGAAATATTTCGGCGACGCGGCGTAATCCGCTTCTGAGGCGTGGTCACCCGCCTCGTTTCCAAAGGCTGTTCGCGGGAAACTGCTCGTGGACGGCCTTT
>CAYWBS010000299.1:1385-4726 GCA_964456215.1 uncultured Hyphomicrobiaceae bacterium | reverse complement strand
ATACTGCGCCCTTGAATATGGGCAGAGCGGTGCGGCGACGCCGTGGAACAACCCGGACAACGGGCACCGCGGCGACGTCATTCCCGGCCGGCCCTATAAGCTGCGGGACGCGCATTGCCGCGACTACACCCATACGATCTATATAGACGGGCGGCCGCAGACGATGCGCGGCAGAGCCTGCCGCAGAAACGATGGGTCATGGCGGAACGTCGGCTAGGCTGAAGGCCGGGCGTGTGCCGGCGCGGAGGGGTCGTGGCAGCTCTCCGCAGTGGCGCTGACGAAGCGGCGCGAACGGCCGGTGCCGGCCTTTCCTCCTTCGCGGCGCAAGCGCAAATTTGAACGGCCGGGTGGGTTTACGCCCTTGTGACAAATACGCCGTGCCTTTATGGCTAATATTAAGAGAAGCTAAACGGGACAACCGCGCCGGGCAATTCATAACCAATGCTGTTTTGGCTGATAATAACGATAATCGTGGCCGTAACGTTGGCTGCCGTGCTCATGCCGCTCTTCAAGGCGCGGCAGGAGGCGGCGCGCCGCGATGAATTTGACGCCGAAGTCTATCGTGACCAGCTCAACGAAATTGAAATGGATGTCGAGCGCCGCCTGCTCTCCGAGGCCGACGCGCAGGCGGCACGAACGGAAATCTCGCGCCGTCTGCTCCATGTGAGCAGTCCTGAAAACGCGGGCACGAGAGCCAAAAAGAAAGGCAAGGCCGAACCTTTTCGCAAAAGCAGACAGTTTGCCGGGGCGTGCGCCTTTGCCGTTATCTGTGTCCCGGTCCTGAGCATTGCGCTTTATTTGGCCTATGGTTCGCCGAACCTGCCGGGCCAGCCGCATGCGGCACGGATCAAATCGCCACCCGGTCATGAGCAGATCGTCGAACTTGTCGGCAAGGTTGAGGAAAGGTTGCGTACGAACCCTGACGACGGCGCCGGCTGGAACGTTATCGCGCCGGTCTACATGAAATTCGGCCGCTACCAGGATGCGGCGGCGGCATATCGGCAGGCAATCCGCCTGCTCGGCCCCGATGCCAAAAGGCTCATGGGCGTCGGCGAAGCGGAGGCTCTCGCAAATAACGGCATCGTCAACGAAACATCGCGTCAAGCTTTTGAAGCGGTCCTGAAGATCGAACCGGCGCGGCACAAGGCGCGCTACTGGCTGGCGATCGCCAGGGAGCAGGATGGGCGCTTTGATGACGCCGCGAAGGCCTGGCAGGACTTGCTGGCGCGGGGAAAGGCGACGGCTCTCTGGCGCCGGCAGGTTGAATATTGCCTGGAAGCGGCGCAGGCGCGTTCCAAGTCCGGCGGCGGGGAAGGCGGGCGCCGGCCCGCGACCTGTTCGGAAGGCGGCGAGCCGGCGGAGAAGGCGCCGGTGCCGGTGGCAAAGGGGCCGACGCAGGAGCAGATCGCCGCGGCGAAGGAGATGCCAGCCGAGGACCGCTCGGCGATGATCAATCGCATGGTCTCCGGACTGGCCGAGAGGCTCAGGGAGGACGGCAGCGATCTCGAGGGATGGCTGAAGCTGGTCAGGGCCTACACGGTTCTTGGCAAACGCGATGAGGCGCTCAAGGCCTACGCCGACGCGCAAAAGAATTTTGCGGGAAACGCGGAGGCGCTTGGCACGCTTCTGGCTCTGAAGAAGCAGTTGAATCTCTGACTATGGATCGGAAACATGCGCGCCTTGAAACGGCGTCGGAGGTGCCCCGGGCGATGACAAGAAAACAAAGAAGATCCGTCTTTATCGGCGTCGGCTTTGCCGTCCTGGCGGCGGCGGCCGCTCTTGTGCTCGTGGCGCTTCAGGACTCGATTGTCTTCTTCTATAGCCCGAGCGATATCGCGGAAAAACACATCAAGCCGGGTCAGAGAATTCGCCTCGGCGGCCTCGTTGCCGAGGGAAGCGTCAAGCGCGGCGAGGGAACGGTGGTGAAATTCGCCGTCACGGACACCATCAAAACGATCAATGTCAGCTATCAGGGTGTGCTGCCGGATTTGTTTCGCGAGGGGCAGGGCGTGGTGACCGAGGGGCAGCTCACCGCCGACGGCGCCTTTCGGGCCGATAGCGTTCTCGCCAAGCATGATGAAACCTATATGCCCCCGGAAGTCGCGGACTCGCTGAAAAAGAAGGGCGTCTGGCGCGGTGCCGAGGTACCGGGCAAGACGAAATAGAGTGTTTCGATGATTGTAGAATTAGGCCACTTCGCGCTCGTTCTGGCTTTATGCGTGTCGGTCGTGCAGATGCTGGTGCCCGGCTGGGGCGTCTATACGCGTTCCGCGAGCCTGATGCGCGTCGCAAAGCCGGCCGCGCAAGCCCAGTTGGCGCTCCTTCTCATTTCCTTTCTCGCGCTCACTTATGCCTATGTGACGTCGGACTTTTCGGTACAGAATGTCTGGCAGAACTCGCACTCGGCGAAGCCGCTGATCTACAAGATTTCCGGCGTTTGGGGAAACCATGAAGGCTCGATGCTTCTATGGGTGCTGATACTGGCGCTGTTCGGCGCCGCGGTGGCCACCTTTGGCGGCAATCTTCCAGGCGAGCTGCGCGCCAACGTGCTTGCGGTGCAGGCATCCATCGCCGTTGCCTTTCTGCTGTTCATCATCACCACGTCCAATCCCTTCACGCGCACATGGCCGGCGCCCTTTGACGGCAACGGCCTGAACCCGATCCTCCAGGACCCGGCGCTGGCGTTTCATCCGCCGTTTCTCTATACCGGTTATGTCGGCTTCTCGATGGCCTTCTCATTCGCCGTCGCGGCATTGATCGATGGGCGCATCGATGCCGCCTGGGCGCGCTGGGTCAGGCCGTGGACGCTTGCTGCCTGGATGTTCCTGACGCTCGGCATCGCCATGGGCTCGTGGTGGGCCTATTACGAGCTCGGCTGGGGCGGCTGGTGGTTCTGGGACCCGGTCGAGAACGCCTCCTTCATGCCCTGGCTCGCGGGGACGGCGCTGCTCCATTCGGCGGTCGTCATGGAGAAGCGTGACGCTCTGAAAGTGTGGACGATCCTCCTTGCCATCCTCACATTCTCCCTGAGTCTGCTTGGCACGTTTCTCGTCCGCTCCGGTGTTCTCACCTCCGTGCATGCCTTCGCGGTCGATCCGGAGCGCGGAATCTTTGTTCTCGCCATCATGTTCGTCTTTATCGGCGGATCGCTGGCGCTTTATGCCTGGCGCGCGCCGCTGCTCAGGCAGGGCGGCCTCTTCGCGCCGATCAGCCGCGAGGGAAGTCTGGTCCTCAACAATCTTCTGCTGACGGTCGCCTGCGCGGCGGTCCTTGTCGGCACCCTTTACCCCTTGGCCCTCGAATCCATAACCGGCGAAAAAATCTCTGTCGGTGCACCCTAT
>CAYWBS010000299.1:0-1375 GCA_964456215.1 uncultured Hyphomicrobiaceae bacterium | reverse complement strand
AACTTGACGTTCGGACCGATCATAGTGCCGCTACTCCTGGCGGTTCCTTTCGGCCCGTTCCTCGCCTGGAAGAGAGGCGACATACTGGGCGCGGGCCAGCGTCTGCTCTTCGCCCTGGCCTGTTCGCTGTTGGTGACGGTGGCCATCCTCGCCCTGCAAACGCGGGGGCCGTGGCTGGCGCCATTCGGTATCGGTCTCGGTATCTGGCTGATCGCCGGCACGGTGTCCGAAATCGCCTTCCGCGTCAAAGCGTTCCGGGCGTCCTGGCCGGAAGTCCTCCGCCGCCTTTGGAATATGCCGCGCGCCGCCTATGGATCGGCTTTGGCGCATATCGGCGTCGGCGTCATGGTGCTGGGCATCGTCGCGACCAGCGCCTGGCGAAGCGAGAAGATCCTCGCCATGAAGCCCGGCGAGACCGTGACCATTGCCGGCTACGAACTGGTTTTCTTAGGCATTTCGTCGGCTCCGGGACCGAACTATCAGGAGACGATCGGCACGTTTTCCGTCCGCAGCGGCGGCGTGGCGTTCACGGAGCTCCGGCCATCGAAGCGGCGGTTTCCGGTCGAGAAGCAGGGGACGACGGAAGCCGGTATTTATCCCTCCTGGCTCGGCGACCTTTACGTCGTTCTCGGCGACCCTCTCGACAATGGGGCGATGTCCGTCCGGCTCTATTTCAATCCCCTGGTGCGCTTCATATGGATCGGCGCGGTACTCATGTTCATCGCCGGATTTGTTTCCCTGTCGGACCGGCGCCTCAGGATCGGAGCCCCCAGGAAAACGAAATTGGCCCCCATGCCCGCGGCGGCGGAATAGTCGGATGAACCGGACGCTATCAGTCATCGCCGCGGCGCTCCTGTCCGCCGCCTTGGCCGGCCCGGCCGGCGCCGTCGAGCCGGATGAAATCTTGAAAGATCCCGCCCTCGAAGCGCGCGCCCGCACCATCTCCGCCGAGCTCCGGTGTCTGGTCTGTCAAAACCAATCGATCGACGATTCCAATGCGCCGCTCGCCAAGGATCTGCGCCTTCTCGTTCGCGAACGGCTGACCAAGGGCGACACCGAGCGGCAGGTGATTGATTTTATCGTCGCCCGTTACGGGGAGTTCGTGCTGCTTCGTCCGCGCTTCGGCCTGCACACGCTGTTCTTATGGCTGGCGCCGCCATTGGTGCTCGTTCTCGCGTCCGCACTCATATTCATGAGCTGGCGCCGCCGCGCCCGCGCGGCGGTGCCGGGCGACGCACAAGCCCTTTCGTCCGAGGAACAAAAACGCCTCAAAGACCTTCTGGGTAGGGACTGAAGCCGGCGGAAACGGATTGGTTGCCGGCTAGATGTTTAGTCCCGGAGAGTGATGGGTTGGATTTCTTTTGAACCGATTTGG
>CAYWBS010000298.1:0-4729 GCA_964456215.1 uncultured Hyphomicrobiaceae bacterium | reverse complement strand
CAAGGCGCAACTTGACGAGCTCACGACGAACCTGATCGAAGAAGGACTAGCAACGTGGTCCGGCGGGCATGACGGATCAAAAAGCCTTATCGTGCGTGGCAGATCAAATCTCCTGGAAGACGTGAAGGCCATTGAGGATCTTGAGCGCATCCGCACCTTGTTTGACGATCTCGAAACAAAGAAGGACTTGATCCAGCTTCTTGGCCTCGCCGAGGAAGCAGAGGGGATGCGGATTTTCATCGGTTCGGAGAACCAGCTCTTTTCCCTTTCCGGATCTTCCCTGATCGTCGCGCCTTTCCGCGACATGGACCGGCAGATAGTCGGCGTCTTAGGCGTGATTGGCCCAACGCGTCTCAACTATGCCAGAATTATCCCCATCGTGGATTACACCGCCAAACTGGTTGGCCGCTTGATCACTTGATTTTTTCTTTCTAACAATTGATATCGAGGACAACGTACCTGGCGCCAACAGGGAGACTTCCGTTTTATGAGCCACGCCAAACACCAAAACGAGCCCCCAAGAGCAACAACGGAGCCGGTGGCGAAGCCAGACCCGGCAGTGCAGGATCCGGCAAAAAGTGAGGAACAATCAGCACAAACCGAAACGTCTTTTCCGCCACAACCAGATCGGCTTGGCGGCGAAAGCGCGTCCGCACCAGAACCGGACCCTCAGGCCGAAATCGCCGAGCTCAGGGAAAGGCTGCTACGGTCCATGGCCGACATGGATAATCTCAGGAAGCGCACGGAGCGGGAAAAAGCCGAGACGGCGAAATACGCCATTGCCCGATTTGCCCAGGATATCTTATCGGTCGGTGACAATATTCGCCGCGCCATTGATGCTGTGCCTCCGGAAGCGGCCAAGAACGACGCTGCCCTTCAATCCCTGCTGGAAGGCGTTGAAGTGACCGAAAAGGGACTGCTCAGCGTTTTTGAGCGGCACGGCATCAGGCGCGTGGATCCGAAGGGCGAGATGTTCGACCCCCATGTCCATCAGGCGATGTTCGAGCTGGACAATCCGAATGTTGCCGCCGGGACGATTGTCGAGGTCGTACAATCCGGCTACATGATTGCCGATCGTGTGTTGCGGCCGGCGCTTGTCGGGGTTGCCAAGGGCGGCGCCAAAATTCCAAAACCACCGCTCGAAGAGGCCCCGCAAAAGAGCGCATCCGAGCCGCAGCCCGAACCGCCGCCCGTCTCCGGCGAAAATGAACCGGCAAACACCGGCAGCAAGGAAGCCGCTTTCTCCAAAGCGGGCGAGGCCAGGAAAGAACGTCAGCCGGAACCGCCGGCGGACCCGCCCCGGCCTGACCGGCCAACGAACGGGAAACGGGCAAAGCCGGGCATGCGCGTCGATCGGAGTGCCTGAGCCCAGCCAGGACAAACCGGGCCTTCCGACCTGCAGGGCCGTTATTCCGGCTTTTTATCCAGGCTTATTGGATTTGACTCACTACTCCGGCCCCGGAAGGCGTCGCCGAGAATGGCCGCGGCGCCCGCCAGGCCGCCGCCCGATCCGCCAACCACGGTGTGCGGCACCAGGCGGCTTACGAGGCTCACCAACTCCGGTTTGCGCTCAAGCGACCCCAGCAGCTTCTCCAGCCCTTGCAATAGCGCGACGCGGTCCTTCCCTAATACGTTGGCCTGCGCCAGCTGCCCGCGGGCGAGCTCCTCGAGGAATTGACGTTCGGCCCGGCCGAGGGCGGCGCGTTCGGCTTCGCGTTGCTTTGCAACCTCGACGGCAATCTGTGCCCGGACGAGCCTTGGTTGCTGATCCGCGGTCGAGCGGGCCTTCTCGCGCTCCGTGCGCTTGAGCTGAGCCGCCGTCTCCTGCTCGTAGGCGCGTGACAATTGTTGCGCCAACTGCTCTCGCTTGCGGGCGAACAACAGCTCCGGCGGCAAAGAGGGTTCGCCGAGGCGGATTTCCTTGATCTCAACTCCGGCCTTGCGCCCCTCAATCTTGATCAGCTCTTCGATATTGCGCTCCAGGGCGTCGCGATTGTCAATCAGGTCCAAAACGCGGGTCGGCCGGGTATGGTATTTAACCGGTATGGCGATCGTCCCGTCTTCATTTCTTTCCGGCACCCGGATCTGACTGCCGGCGACATTGCGGACGATCGAGCGAATTGCCGGGGTCAGGATTCGGTCCTCGACATCGGCGATGGCGCCGACGCTGCCGACGACGACAGGAGCATTCTCCGGTTGAATCTGCACGAGCGCTCGAAGCTCGAGCGGAATATCCCAACCTTCCATCTTGACGAAAACGGCCTCGTCGGCGGCGGATTTTGGGGTCGCCTGGGGCTCGGACCGTTCCTTCTGCTTGATATTGCCCTGGTCATCAATGGTGAGCTCGAGAATTCGCTTCGTATAGCCGCCCTTATAAACCCAGGTCTTCACCCGCGTGTCGACCAGGGTGATTTGGTAGGCTTCGCGGTTGAGATAATAAGCGCCCGGAAACAGCGGTTCCTTCCAGATTCCGACACAGCCTCTCGGCACCAGCGGCACGGTCAAAGCGCCTTCGATCCCGCCGCCCGGGGCAGCGGAGACTTTTTCCTCGACACATCTGGCTCCAGGCTTTTTGACATTGGATTTGACGACGCCCACATGGCCCGCGGGGACGATCGTTGCTTGCCGGCCTTGAATTTTGACGTCGAACAGATAGCGGTTCAGGCGATAGCTGCCGGGCTTCAGCACCGTTTCCTGGGGTCCCCGATGACCGCCATTCTGCAGATAATAGTCCGCATCGAGCATTTTCGGCAGGATCTCGTCCGGAATCGCGGGCGCAATATACATGCCGTCCGGCATGGGTGCGCCGTCGCGCGCTGTAATCTGGCCATAAAAACCTTCCGGCACACTGACAACCGGCATCTCCTCGACGTCATAGAGCACCCGGATCAGCGGTATGAAGTGAAAGCCCGGCCCTAGGATGCGCGCTTGCGGGCCTTTTTGACCCGGGAGCCCGATAATCCGGCCTTCGGGCAGCTCCTCAAATGCGTAGATGCGCTTCAGGTGACCGACACGATCGGCGTCGATAAAGACAAAGGAGGACGAGGCGAGCAGGAATAGTCCGAACGCTGCGAGAGCGAAGCCGCCGGCCCTGCTCAGAACCATCTGGAACATCCGCAAGAAGCGGTTCTGGCTGCTGCCAGGCGGCGGTGCGCCTGCCGATCTGATGACGATGAAAACGCCCAGGACAAAAGCGGCGATACCAAACAAGACCCCTAACATACTAAACTCCTACATGACCGGCCGACGCAACGGATATGGTGACATAGATGGTTAATGTGGCAAGCAGCCGTCAATAAACAATAAATGAAAATATATTTTTGAATTATAGACGCGTGTATTTTACATATATTAATGTTATTTAAATAGTGAATTAATGAAATTGAATTTTATATTTACACGAGTTAACTTTATTTTGAATAAAGGCATATATACCCTAGAACATGCGCGATTCGTTTGTCGTTATGTCGATGGAACTTGCCCGGCCAAGGCCGACGCGGTTTCGCAGCGTTCACGCCTCCAGCCTCTTCATTGACGGAGCAACGCGCCTCAATGTCAGATTGAACCGGCCACCCTCCACCAGCAGACCTGAGCTTCCGGAAATGATCCGGTCGACCCCATGGTAGGCGAGGCGCGCTTGGCCGCCGAGAATGACAACGTCACCCGATTTCAGATCAAACACCCGGCTCGGATCCCTCCGGCGCAGGCCACCAAGGCGGAATCGTGCCGTATCACCGAGCGATATGGAGACGACCGGAGCAGACAAATCCCTTTCATCCTCGTCGCGATGCACACCCATCCTGGTTCCCGGGCCATAATAGTTGATCAAACACGCCTCGGGCGGTTCGGAATAGTTCGCGAGAGTCCTCCAGATATCGCAAAGGGCGTCAGGCAATGGCGGCCATGGCGCATCCGTCCCGGGGTGCCGGGCCTGATAGCGATAACCGCCCTCCTTATCGGAAACCCAGCCAAGAGAGCCGCAATTCGTCATCTTCACCGAAAACGGCCGACCCGATCCCGGCATTGCCGGCGTGTAGAGCGGCGCCGTCTGGATCAGCTCGCGGACGTCTTCCAGCAAACTGATCTGACCGAGAGCGTCCAGATATTCAGGAAGATGTAGAAACCCCGGCAGCGACTGCGCCTTATCGCGACGCACGACACCGGCTTTTCCGCCCGATGACATGGCCTGGTCCCTGTTATGCCGGGAAAACCGGACGTTGTTTCATTTAGGTCCATCCACTCTGTCTCAGCCGGTCTTTCTTGTGGTGCAGCACGCCGCACTCCGGAGATATCCACAATTGTGCTTAAAATGCTACAGATCGGCGGATATTTTTGTTGGACATTCTGGATATCGCCTTGATGTCGACCGCTTGCAGCGCCAAAGTCACCTCCTTATATATGGCATGACTGTGACTTCGTAAGAACTCTTTGGGATCGTTCCCTGTGCTTATTGGGAAGTACAGGGTGTGCTAGGTGCCATGGAGAGGCCTGGACGATCTGCTGCAATGAGAGAGGGTTAACAAAATATGTCGAAAGTCATCGGGATTGACCTCGGCACGACGAATTCCTGTGTCGCGGTGATGGATGGAGCCAATCCAAAGGTTATTGAAAACGCGGAGGGCATGCGCACAACGCCTTCCATGGTGGCATTCAACGACGACGGCGAGCGCCTGGTTGGTCTACCGGCGAAACGCCAGGCTGTCACCAATCCGGAGAATACGCTCTTCGG
>CAYWBS010000297.1:0-4743 GCA_964456215.1 uncultured Hyphomicrobiaceae bacterium | reverse complement strand
TGGACGGCCTTTTGTTTGCGCGCGTTCGCGCCGGGACTCCCGGGCATCGAAGGTCGAAATGGATCAGGCAACACGATCCTTCGGCTCGGAGCCGGCAAAGAAGGCGTCCAGATTGTCCAGGGCGCGAAACCCCATGGCGTCGCGGGTCTCGCGGTTGGCGCTGCCGATATGGGGCAGAAGAAAGACGTTGGTGAGCGTCCGATATTCGGGATTGATGTTCGGCTCGTCATTAAAGACATCAAGCCCCGCCGCGGTCAGCTTGCCGGATTTCAATGCGGAAATCAAAGCCTGGTCGTTGACCAGCGCGCCGCGTGCGGCATTTACGAAAATGGCGCCGTCGGGAAGCAGAGCGATTGTTTCATCGTTGATAATGCCCCGAGTAGCCGGCGTCGCCGGACAATGCAGCGAAAGAAAATCACATTTGGGGAGCATATCTTCCAGGCGCTCGAAATATTGTGCGCCACCTTCGCGGCCGGGCTCGAGGCGGGCTTGATCGTGATAATAAATCTCCATATCGAAACCGCGAGCCCGGCGGGCGACGACCTGGCCGACCCGTCCCAAGCCGATAATGCCGAGACGCTTCCCCGTCACCTGGGTGCCGACCATGAAGGCGGGGCTCCAATCGCGCCATTCGGCGGCGCGGACCAGCCGCTCTCCCTCGCTGGCACGCCGCGCCGCCCCGATGAGCAGCAGCATCGTTATCTCGGCGGTTGCATCGCTCAGCACATCGGGCGTGTTGGTGACGACAATATTGCGTGCCTTGGCGGCGGCGGTATCAACGTGATCATAGCCGACGGAGAAATTGGCAATGATGCGGACGCTTTCAGGGAGTCTTTCGATAATTTCCGCGGAAAAGATTTCAGTATGGCATGGCAGAACAGCATCGGCGCCAGCGGCATATTCGACCAAATCACTGGCTGAATAGATCCGGTCGTCGGGATTAAGCCGCGGCTCATAATCACGCCGCAATCGGGATTCAACGGCTTGCGGCAGTTTCCTCGTGACCAGAATGCTCGGTTTGTTGTTAGCCATAAGGTACTTTCCCTGCGGTCAAATTGGCGATTCTCGGCGCTTTGCGCCTGGTTTTCGATCTGTAGTGGATCGGCAGAGGCAATTCAATCGCTTTCGGAATGACGCCCTTTGGGGCCCGCCGTCGCCTGCCATACCCTCACCTGCTGGAAGCCGCGAATGAGGCCGGGTCGCGGGTGAAGTCGGCCGGCCCTCGTCGGCGACGGCTGCTCCTTGGGACGTATCGCAAAGCCGGCGATTACACCCGATACGGCGAATGACCGGGCCATATTAGTAAGTTGTACAAAAAAAGCTTTACAAGCCCGTCATTTACCCCTAGGGCACCGTTCCTGTACCGCTATTCCTGATCAGCTCATCCTTGAGAGCAGTTGTGGGGGCCCCATGCGATGGAAAGATTCACCTGCGCTGCGGAGCTTCTCCGCGTTTACCGGCCGGACAATCCCGTCCTTTGCCTGAGGCCGCATGCGGCCGATCGCGCAGCGCGCTGGTTCGTCGAAAATTTTCCTGGAACAACGCTTTACGCCGTCAAGTCAAATCCACACCCCATCATCGTCGATGCGCTCCATGCCGCCGGCATACGCGATTTCGACGTTGCTTCACTGCCGGAGCTTGAGCAGCTCTCGTCCTACCGGGACGCCACGATCTATTTCATGAATCCTGTGAAATCCCGGCGCGTCATCGCCAAGGCTTATTTTGACTATGGCGTACGTATCTTCGCGCTGGATTCCCATGACGAGCTGGAAAAAATCCGTTCGGCGACCGGCAATGCACGGGACCTTACATTGTTTGTGCGCATCACTTGCGAGGGCCGGGGGAGTTGTATTCCGCTCGGCAGCAAATTCGGCGCCGGCGCCGGCGAGGTCACGGGTCTCCTGCTGGACACGCGCTGCCATGCGGAGCGCCTTGGCATGACTTTTCATGTCGGGTCTCAGGCCATGGAACCGAGCCGGTATTCTCAGGCCATGGGGCATATCGGTGAATTGATCGTGCGCTCGGGTGCCCTGCCGGACGTCATTGACGTGGGGGGCGGATTTCCCTCCGTCTACCCCAATCTCTCGCCTCCGCCGCTCCACCGTTATATATCGGAAATCGAATCGAGTTTCGAGAACATGAACGTCGTGGAGACCTGCGATTTGCTCTGCGAGCCCGGACGGGCGCTGTCCGCCGAGGCGGGCTCGGTCATCGTGCGCGTCGAACACCGCCGGGATAACGCGCTCTATCTGAATGACGGCGCGTTCGGCACGCTGTTCGATGCGACCCAGTTCGGCTTCCAATATCCTGTGAACCTATTTCCTTCGCAACCAGGAGATGCCGGTAAGGTCGAGAAGTTCGTTTTCTATGGTCCGACGTGCGACAGCTTTGATTATATGCCGGGGCCTTTTTACCTTCCGGGCTCGGTACGCGAAGGCGATTATATGGAAATCGGTCAGCTCGGGGCCTATGGGCACGCCTTGGCGTCCCAATTCAATGGCTTCGGAATTTATGACGATGCATTGTTGAGCGATGAACCGGTTTTGACGATGTATGACGGTCTGGCCGAGCGTGGCCGGGGTCGGACCACGAACGTCTCCGAAATTCTCTGAAGTTACTGGCGGGAGCCCGGAGCGGTATGGAGCATCATAAAAGCCGCAAGGCTGCCCTCTTAAACGAAACCGTCGAGCATGTCGATATCACGGGCTTCGACGCCCGGCCGATCGTCGAGTCGCTCGGTGGTATGTCTTTCAGCGCGCGGGAGATCGCGCGCGCCGCCGAAATCTACAATATGATGCTGGCCGATCATGCCTGCAGCATTATTCTGACTCTCGCCGGCTCGACGTCGGCGGCGGGATGCATGAACCTTTACGCCGATCTTGTCAAACACAACATGGTCGACGCCATCGTCGCGACAGGGGCAAGCATCGTCGACATGGATTTCTTCGAAGCGCTCGGCTATCGCCATTACCGGGGAAGCGCGGACGCCGACGACCGCGAACTGCGCGAACTTCGTATCGACCGCATCTACGATACCTATATTGACGAGGATGAACTGCAGGTTTGCGACCGCTCGATCGCCGGTATTGCGAACGGCTTGGAGCCACGGCCCTACTCCTCACGGGAATTTATTCATGAAATGGGGCTCTGGTTGACCAAGAACGCCAAGAAGAAAGGTTCCCTCGTCGAACGGGCGTTCGAGGAAAACGTTCCGATCTTCTGTCCGGCGTTCACCGATTCAAGCGCCGGATTCGGCCTGGTCCTGCACCAGGCGCGAAATCGCGACAACCATATCACGATTGATTCAATCGCCGACTTCCGCGAGCTGACTGAATTGAAGATACGCGCAAAAACCACCGGATTGTTGATGGTCGGCGGCGGCGCGCCGAAAAATTTTGCCCAGGACACGGTGGTCTGCGCTGAAATCCTCGGGACCGAAGTGGACATGCACAAATATGCGGTTCAGGTCACGGTCGCCGATCCACGCGATGGCGGCTGCTCCGGTTCGACGCTCAGGGAGGCCGCGAGCTGGGGCAAGGTCGACACGGTTTACGAACAGATGGTCTATGGCGAGGCGACGAGCCTGATGCCTCTGATCGCCAGCGATGCCTATCATCGCGGTCATTGGAAGGACCGCCCGAAGCGGCGCTGGTCGCGAATGTTTGGCTGACCCATGAGCGGTCTCAAATTCCTGGCCCCGCGCCGCGGGTTTCTCGGTCTTGACGAAAAGGAGTCTTTTGGCGCGGGAGAGGGGCGCGCGGTCCTCATTCCATTCGGCCTGGAAGCAAGCGTTTCTTACGGCCGGGGGACGCGGATGGGGCCGGAGGCGATTATTGCCGCGAGTCATCAGGTCGAGCTGTTTGACGAGGAATTCTGGTCGGAGCCTTACCGTGATTTCGGCGTGGCGACACTTGCAGAACCTGAAATCTCCGGCGATCTCGAAACCGCGCTTGCGCAAATCGAAGGACTTGTCGAAGAGTGTCTGGCGCGCGAGAAGTTTCCCCTCGTGCTCGGCGGCGAACATTCGATTACGGCGGGCGCGATCCGGCCTTTTGCAAAGCGCCATAAATCCTTGACCGTCGTCCAGTTCGACGCCCATGCCGATCTTCGCGATGAATATGAGGGACGGAAATATTCCCACGCGGCCGCCATGCGCCGCGTCCTCGATCAGCCGGAATGCACGCTGATTTCGATAGGTATTCGCAATATTTCTGCCGCTGAAATTCCCTTTCTAGAAGCCAATGGCGGCAGGATTTCCGTCCTCTGGGCGAAGGACCGTGAACGTTGGGACCTCGAAAAGGTGCTGGCCGCACGTGGTGGCGCGCCCATCTATGTGACCTTCGATGTTGATGTCTTCGATTCCAGCCTGATGCCGGCGACCGGCACGCCGGAGCCGGGCGGGCTGTTCTTCGCCGAAGCGATCGCATTGCTTCGCGAGGTTGCAAAGGCCGGCCCGATCGTCGGCGCGGATATTGTCGAGCTTTCGCCGTTAAAGGGTCTGCATGCCTGCGATTTTCTGACGGCGAAGCTGGCGTACAAGATTTTGTCGCTTGCTTTGGCGGCGCGGTGAATGGGTCTCCTATCTCATCAACTATCATCGAAAATGCCGGCTCCGCTGGCGTCCTCCAGAGGCCGGCCATCCACATATTCGTCATCACCGGGCTTGACCCGGTGATCCAATAGGGAGTGGCGGTCTGTCATAACTGCCCTATTAGATGCCCGGATCTTCGTCCGGGCATGACG
>CAYWBS010000296.1:0-4751 GCA_964456215.1 uncultured Hyphomicrobiaceae bacterium | reverse complement strand
AGCAGGGTCAGACGGTGAAGATCATGTTCATCCACGTTCCTTTGGCGTGGCTGGCAATGATGTGCTATTCGGTGATCGCGATCGCCAGCATCGGCTCGCTTATCTGGCGCCACCCGCTGGCGGACGTCGCCGCCAAGACGGCGGCGCCCATCGGCGCGGCGTTTACGCTGCTGGCGCTGGTCACCGGCTCGTTGTGGGGCAAGCCCATGTGGGGCACCTATTGGGTCTGGGACGCGCGGCTGACATCGGTTCTGGTGCTGTTCTTCCTGTATCTCGGTCTGATCGCTTTATGGCAGGCAATCGAAGATCCCTCGCGCGCCGGCCGGTCAGCGGCGATCCTAGCAATCGTCGGCTACATCAACGTCCCGATCATCAAGTTTTCCGTTGACTGGTGGAGCACGCTTCACCAGCCGGCAAGCGTCATGAAGGTGGGCGGACCCGCCATACATTCGACGATTTTGATTCCTCTTCTGGTGATGGCGGCGGCCTTCACCGCGCTCTTTTTCGTTCTGCATCTGCATGCCATGCAAAATGAGATCTTGCGCCGCCGCGTCATAGCCATGCGGCGTTCGCAGGTCGAGAGGGCATCAAGCCTTGAGTCCGGCGCGCCCGCGGAATAGGCGGAATAGGAAGTAGAACGCAAGCAGCAAAGGAACGGATGATCGATCTCGGACCTCATTACGGATTTATCGTCGCCTCCTACGCCATCGCCGCCGGCGTGCTTTGCGGACTGATCGCCTGGATCGGTTGCGATGGCCGGACGCAAAGGCGGCTGCTCGCGGAGCTTGAGGCGGAGGGCGTGGCGCGCCGTTCGAAGCGCAGGAGCGAAGATGGCGATGGTGGCAAGGGCAGGGATATTGCATCGGCGGAGGCGGTTGAATGACGTTCACGCAGGCTGACGGCAACGGCGTCTCGCGGCGGCGGAGTCTGCTCATTGCGCCGTTTCTGGCGTTTGTCGCCGTTGGCGGTCTTTTGCTCTACGCATTGCGGACCGGCGATCCGTCGACACTCCCCTCCGCCCTGATCGGCAAACCGGTGCCGGCATTCACATTGCCCGGTGTCGAATCCCTGCTCGCCGACGGCCGTCCCGTGCCCGGCCTGTCGCAGGCGGATCTGACGAAGGGGCAGGTTTCGATCGTCAATGTCTGGGCGTCATGGTGCGGCCCGTGCCGTACAGAGCACCCGTTCCTCGACGAGCTGAAAGCCAAGGCGGTCGCGGCAATGTATGGGATCAATTACAAGGATCAGGCCGTCAATGCCCGCCGATTTCTTGGCCGCTATGGAAATCCGTTTTCCGCCGTCGGTGCCGACACGACCGGGCGGGTGGCCATTGATTGGGGCGTCTACGGCGTTCCCGAAACCTATATCGTCAATGGCAAGGGAGAAATCGTCTATCGCCATGTCGGTCCGATTTCGCGCGCCGTTGTCGACAAGATCTTGCTGCCCAAGATTGAAATGGCCAAGGGAGGCTGAGCCGGTTGCACATCAGCGCTTCGCGAGCGACGCATAGGCCGGCATATGCTCTAACACCAATTGCACTGTTCGGCCCAGCCGCAACGGCATCAAATGTCTGCAACTGTGTTCAAATTTTCGGCATACGGATGGATTCGCCGGTCCGGTGGCCTTATTCACCGGGGTCCAATGCGCTCGGGCGCCTGTCCGGGGCGCCCTTATCCGCACCGGCCAGGTGCTTCTGCAGCAGCAGGATCTGGCTCATGGCGAACAGGAACGTCAGCGGCATCAATCCAAAAACCTTGAAGCCGACCCAGAAGTCGGTCGAGAAGTTGCGCCACACGATTTCATTGAGGACCGCAAGGACGACGAAGAAAGAGGCCCAGCGGAAAGTCAGCTTTCGCCAGCCGACATCGGTGAGCAGCAGGACATCGTCGAAAACAAGTTTGAGCAGGGAGCGCTCACAGAACAGGCCGCCAAACAGGATGGCCGCGAACAACAGATTGACGATTGTCGGCTTCAGCTTGATGAAGGTTTCATTCTCGAGATAAAGGGTGAGGCCGCCAAAGACCATCACAAAAACACCCGTGACCAGCGGCATGACCGCGATTTTTCTCAACAGAAGCCACGACATCACAAGCGAAATCACGGTCGCCGCCATAAAGGCCGCGGTCGCCGGAAAGATTCCGAATTTGGCGTTGGCGAAAAAAAAGATCACCAGGGGCCCAAGCTCAAGGACCGGTTTCAGGAACGGTCTCATAGCCGCATTCGTCTCCCATGCGGGGCGGACGGCTTCCGCCCCCCTGTCTTATCTCTTATCCCAAGGCAATCGCATCGGCAAACTCGCGGGCCACGAAGGGTTGCAGGTCGTCAATGCCCTCGCCGATGCCGATGGCATGCACCGGCAGGCCGAATTTGGCGGCAATCGCAACCAGAATTCCGCCGCGCGCCGTGCCGTCAAGCTTGGTCATGATCAGGCCGCTGACGCCGGCGATATCGCGAAACACCTCCGCCTGCCGCAAGGCGTTCTGCCCGGTCGTCGCATCGAGGACGAGAAGGACGCTATGGGGCGCCGAGGCGTCGACTTTCTTGAGAACGCGCACGATCTTTTCCAGCTCGGCCATCAAATTCGCCTTGTTTTGCAGGCGGCCCGCCGTGTCGATCAGGAGGATGTCGAAGCCTTCCTTTTGGGCGCGGCTCAGAGCGTCAAAGGCAAGCCCGGCGGCATCGGCGCCGACTTCCCCGGCGACAACCGGCGCGCCGGTTCGCTCCCCCCAGATCTTGAGCTAGTCGATCGCCGCGGCGCGAAAGGTGTCCCCGGCCGCGAGCATGACGCGCTTGCCGTCACTGCTGAATTGATTGGCGAGTTTGCCGATCGTCGTCGTCTTGCCGGTGCCGTTGACGCCGGTGACGAGAATGACGTGGGGCTTGTTGTCCGTGTCGATTGCCAGCGGTTTTGCCACCGGCTCCAGCACCCGGGCGATTTCGGCGGCGAGCACGTCGTGCACGTCGTCGGCGGAGACTTCCTTGTCATAACGCGAGGAGGACAGCGCCTCGCAGATGCGCGCCGCGGTATCGACGCCGAGATCGGCCTGAATCAGCAAATCCTCCAGATCCTGGAGCGTCTCCGCGTCGAGCCTGCGCTTGGTGAAAACGGTGGCAATGCCTTCGCTGAGCTTAGAGGAGGATTTCGCGAGGCCCGCCTTCAGGCGCTGAAACCAGCCGGCCTTGTTGGCGGCCGGCTCCGCCATCGGCGCCCTGGCCGCCGGGCTTTCCGTTTGCCCGGGCGTTTCCGGTTGGCGAGCCGCGCCGGGCCGTTCGCCGCCACGCATTCCTTGCCGGACGGAATGCTTTTTCTTGCCGTCATCGTCCATGGCGCGGTCCCGCAACAGCGGCCCGATAGGGGGCGGCCATCAACATCGGGCGGCCGTGCATTGGCGCTCGTCGACGCGGCCGAAAAGCCTTTTTCCGTCATGGCCCGAAATGAGGGCCGGCGCGATCATGCCCGGCCGGACGTCCCCGGAAATCCGCACCTCGGCGAAGTGTGGCGTGCGGCCGGCCGTCCCGTTTTCCACCAGCACCGGCACTGCCTTGCCGATCTGGCTTTGCAAATGACGTCGAAGGGCGGTCTCGCCCGAGGCGCGCAATCGCCCCGCGCGCTCCTTTATCAGGGGGCGGGGAAGCTGCGGCATGCGCGCCGCCGGCGTGCCGGGGCGCGGCGAAAACGGAAATACATGGAGAAAAGTCAGGCCGCAATCCTCTATATGGCGAAGGGTATTGGCGAACATCTCCTCGGTTTCCGTCGGGAAGCCGGCGATGAGATCGGCGCCGAAGACGATGTCCGGCCTGAGGTCGCGCGCGCGCGCGCAGAAAGCGGCCGCGTCCCGGGCGAGATGCCGGCGCCTCATGCGCTTCAGGATCATGTCGTCGCCCGACTGCAGGGAGAGATGCAGATGCGGCATCAGCCGCTCCTCGCTGGCGATGAGGTCGAAAAGCGCGGGGTCGGCTTCGATGGAATCGATCGACGACAGGCGCAGCCGCCGCAAATCGGGGCACGAGCCGAGGACGCGCCGCGCCAGACGGCCGAGCGTCATCTCGCCTGCGAGGTCGGCCCCATAGGCGGTGAGATCGACGCCGGTCAGAACCACTTCCTTGTGACCGTTTTCGACGAGGCGGCGGAGCTGGGCAACGATTTCGCCTGGCGGCACGGACCGCGAATTGCCTCTGCCGAAGGGAATCGTGCAGAAGGTGCAGCGATGGTCGCAGCCATTCTGGATTTGCACGGTGGCCCGGGCACGCGCCTGAAACCCGTTGATTTGCGGCGGCGATGCCTTCTTAACGGACATGATATCGCCGACCTGCAGCCGCGGCGTATCCGCCTTGCCAAGCGCGGCGAAAGTCTCAGGCCGCATCTTTTCGTCATTGCCGAGGACGAAATCCACCTCATCCATCGCCGCGAAGTCTTCCGGGGCGATCTGCGCGGCGCAGCCGGTGACGATGATCTTGGCGGCCGGACGAGCGCGTCTCGTTTTGCGGATCGTCTGGCGGGCCTGACGCACCGCCTCCGCCGTCACCGCGCAGGTGTTGACGATCACGGCATCGCCAAGCCCCGCGGACCGGGCATGATCGCCCATCGCCTCGGATTCGCAGGCGTTGAGCCGGCAGCCGAAGGTTATGATTTCGGGAGCGGACATGGCTCGCCTACGCCCCGCCGGCGCCGTTGAGGAATGACGGCTCCAGCGTGCCTTCATATTCAAGCGCCACGGGGCCGGTCATCAGCATATGATCGTCGCTTTCAC
>CAYWBS010000295.1:0-4761 GCA_964456215.1 uncultured Hyphomicrobiaceae bacterium | reverse complement strand
GGCCAGATAGAGCGCCTTGTGACTGGGGAAGCTTCTCTTCAGCCGCTCCAAAACAGGCCTCATACGAACATTGATGACGATAAGACCAAATACTTCGCCACTTTTCTCCGCGTGCACCGGTGTCATCACCCGCAATACCGGTTTCGGCGGTAGTTCGACTTTGCCGTGCTCGCGATTGAGACTTATATTGGAAAGGGCGACCGACCCGGGGGCCAGTTTCAGTGCCTCTTTGACATAGTCCCGTCCTCCTTTTTCCTGCAGTCCGGATTCCGGAATCCGCAAAATCCGCCCTTTACGCCTATCGACCCGAACGATCTCGCGTCCGTTGCCTGCGGCCTGAATAAAGCGGATTTGAAGGAGATTCGGCGTGCTTTCGGCCATGGCCTTGAAAATCCGCGCCAATCGCGCCTTCCAGATTCGTTCCGAAGAGTTGTCGGTGGGATCGATCCCTCGATTGGCCTCAGCCCTGATAATGCCTTGCACCGGAGGGGTCTTAGTCAGGAAAAGCGCTTTGCGGCGTGAATCGCCGATAACATCTTCTAAATATTGCTGCGATCTTTGAATGGCAAAGTCAAGCCGCTCCGCCTCCCGCTCCAGCTGATCCGCCGTATTTTGCCAATACTGGAATAGGCCGATCGTGGCGGCCGTGGAAACGACCACTGCAATGGCCATGAACGCAAATTTTCTAGATATACTGAAGAAATACATTCGACCCCCGGACAACCTTTAACGTTACTAAAATACTAAGAACCACAATGCCGGTATCCTTAATAATAGACCCGATTTGTTTACTAATCCTGAAAATTTCAATTTTTACGTGTAATTTTTCTCCTAAATATATATCTTTATAAACGTAATGTTAGTAATATTCACAAATTCGCAGTCAAAATTTAGGTAAATCGGAAACAACGATAAGCTGTAGATGCCGACCTGCGGGATGATCTGCCGCGCCACCAACCGCCCGGCCGATCAGTACACGTTTGGCGCTTGCTCCCGGGATTTGTGAAGATCGCAAGAGTGCAAATGCGAGCGAACCGCCATGCCCCGCGTCAGGCCGCACCGTCCAGGACAAAAACATACGAGATCGAGGGTGGTGCGCTCGCCGCAAGGGGACCCGGCACCGGAATGCGTGGCTGTCAAGATTGGTGCTCGATGCCGCCCAGCATAATTAAGACTGGTTCTTTTCGTCCTCGGACAAGAAGCAGCGGCTCACCCCGTCGTCAAAGGCGACGACGGGCGGATCTTCCCTGCGGCAGCGCTCGAAGGCGTATGCGCAGCGCGGATGGTAATGGCAGCCGGCAGGTGGATTTGCCGGCGACGGCACGTCGCCGAGAGCCGCCGGTTTCGCCGAGCGCCGCTCCGGGTCGAGCGACGGCACCGCGGCGAGCAATGCCTTGGTATAGGGATGGCGGGGCGCTGCGAAGACCCGCTCCGTCGGCCCGTCCTCGACGATCCTCCCCAGATACATCACCGCCACACGGTCAGCGAAATAGCGCACCACCGAAAGATCATGGGTGATGAAGAGATAGGTGAGCCCGTGTTCCTTTTGCAGGCGCCGCAGCAGGTTCAGGATCTGTGCCTGGATCGAGACATCGAGCGCGGAGACCGCCTCATCGCAAATTATGAGCCTCGGTCCGACGGCAAGAGCCCGGGCGATGCAGATGCGCTGGCGCTGCCCGCCGGAAAACTCATGCGGATAGCGCATCATGGTTTCGGGATCTAGGCTCACCTGCTCCATCAGCTTTGCGACTGCTCTTTTGCGCGCATCGCCATCGCTGATGAGACCGAATGCATCCATCCCTTCCGCCATGGCGTCGAGCACGGTCATGCGCGGGTCGAGCGCCGACGCCGGGTCCTGCATGACGATCTGCAATTCGCTGCGATAGGGACGGAAGGCCTCGCGATCGAGCGCCAGCAGATCCCGGCCGCCATAGCGGATCTCGCCGCCATGCGCATCGATGAGGCGCAGGATCGATTTGCCCACAGTCGTCTTGCCGCAGCCCGATTCGCCGACAAGGGCGAAGGTCTCGCCCTCATTGATGGTCATGTCGACCCCGTCGACGGCGCGCACATGGCCGGTGACCTTGCGGAGCACACCTTCCCGGATCGGGAACCACGTCTTCAGGCCCCGCACCTCCAATAGCGGCGCAGCCCCGGTCGTGTTCATTCGCGTGGCCCTTCTTCGAGGGCGTGGCACCACGCCCTTTGCGTTGCGCTGAAGGTAATGCCGCGGGGCCGCTGGTCCCGGCACGGCGCGAAGACGGCAGGGCAGCGCGTCGCGAACCGGCAGCCCATCGGCCCCTGGCCGGGAGCCGGCACGACCCCGGCGATCTCATTCAGCTCGCCGCCCCGCTGGTCCGCTCGCGGTATCGATCTGAGCAGGCCTTGCGTATAGGGGTGGCGGGGCGTGGCCAGCAGCTCATAGCGCGTCCCCTGCTCGACCAACCGGCCGCCATACATGACGCATACCCGGTCGGCGAGCTCGTTTACCACGCCCAGATCATGGGTGATCAGTAAAATAGCGGTTCCGAACTCGCTCTGCAGATCGCGCAAAAGTTCCAGGATCTGCGCCTGCACGGTGACGTCGAGCGCCGTGGTCGGTTCATCGGCGATCAACAGCCGCGGCTTCATGACCAGCGCCATCGCTATCATGACGCGCTGTTTGAGACCGCCCGACATTTGATGGGGATAGGCGGAAAATCGCTGCGCCGGGTCCGGTATTCCGGCCTTCTCGAAAAGATCGATGACGCGGGCCTTTGCTTGCGCGCTGGAAACCCGCTCATGGAGCCTGATCGCCTCGCTCACCTGCTCGCCCACGGTGCGCACCGGATTGAGGCTGGTCATCGGCTCCTGAAAGATCATGGAGATTTCCGCGCCGCGCACCCGGCGCATTTCCGGCACCGTTGAGCCGCAGAGGTCACGTCCGTCGAACATTATGCGCGAGGCCGGCGTGACGCCGAGCGGTTTCGGCAGAAGCCGCATGATCGCCAAGGCGGTCATCGATTTTCCGCAGCCCGATTCGCCGACAAGAGCCAGCACCTCGCCTTCGGAAATGTCGAACGCCACATCCTCCACAATGAAGACGGCATCCTCGCCTTGAATTAAGGTAACGCCAAGATTTTCGATCTGCAGGAGTGGCCGGCTCACTGGCGCTCCCTCCTCGTCCTCGGATCCATGACGTCGCGGATCGCGTCGGCGATCAGATTGACCGTCAGCACCAGCGTCAACAGCGCTACCGAAGCACCGGTGATGTTCCACCAGATGATCGGCGTGCGCGACAATTCATTGCGCGCCTGATCGATCATTTTGCCCCAGCTCCCTTCGACGCCGACGCCGAGATAGGCGAGGATGGTTTCCGACAGGACCAGGCTTGTGAACAGCAAGGCGAATGTGATGACGATCAGATGGATAAGGTTGGGCAGGACATGGCTGAAAATGATCTGCCGCTCCGAAACACCGAGTGCGCGGGCGGCCTGAACATAATCGGCTTCGCGAATCTTAAGCGTCTCGCCGCGCGAAATGCGGCAAAAGCCGACCCAGCCGGTGACGCCCAGCGCCACGCATACCTGCAGCGTCCCGGCGCCGAGCACCATGATGAGGGCGATCAGAAGCAGCAGATTAGGCACCGAGGCGAGCACGGTCATGACGAAGAACACCACATCATCGATACGGCCGCCGAAATAGCCGGCGCTGACGCCGAAAAACAAGGCGATGGGGATGACGATGAGACTGGTGAAGCCGCCGATCATCAACGCGACCCTGACCCCTTTCAGGGTTCTGTAGAGCACGTCATTGCCGAGGATGTCGGTACCGAGAAGATGCCCGCCCGGATGAGCGAGCGGTTTATGGTCGTAGAAGCCGTTATCGGCCAATGGTGCCGAATAGCTGACCTCCTTGAATATTTCGGGCTTGAAGAACCGGTCGACCAGGCTCCGCGGCTTGGACGCTGCGACCTGATCGCCAAGTGCGGCGGGATCAAGTCCGCCGATCCAGGAAATCGAATCCATGAGGCCGATCGCCACAAAAACTCCGAGCACCACGATCGAGACCGGCCGGCGCCGCCACAGCTCGCGAACGGATTCAGCCCAAAGCCGGTTGCCGTGCACGACCTTGGCAAGGCCGATGGCGCCGAGGACAAGCAGCAATACGATAATGTTGGAAAACCAGTGCATCGCGCCGAAGCCTCATTCCAGCCTGACGCGCGGATCGGCGAGCGTATAGCTGATATCCGTCAGGATCTGACCAAGGATAAACAGCAGCGCGCCGATATAGACCATCGTCCTGAGCGTCGAGAAATCATTGCCCTGTATCGCTTCCACGGTGAGCGCGCCGAGGCCTGGAATGCCGAAAAAGGATTCAAGCAGCAGCGCGCCGGTAAACAGGAACGGGATCGCCATCACGATATTCGTCAACACCGGGATCAGCGCATTGCGAAGGACGTGATGCACCATGACCCGCAACTCGCTGCAACCCTTGGCGCGGGCCGTGCGCACATAGTCCTGTCCGGTTTCCTCAATGAATATCGTGCGGTAGAAACGCACATCGGCGCCGAAGCCGGACAGCACGCCAACCAGCACCGGCAACGCCAGAAACCTGCCGATGACGGCGGGGTTCAAGTCAAACCCCGAAATCGGAAACCATCTGAGCAGCATGCCGATCAGGTACTGCCCGTCAATGATATAGAGCAGGCTTGCAACACTCATTGCCAGCATGCAGATCACCAGCACCACCCAGTCGATATAGGTTTCGCGGAAAAAGGCC
>CAYWBS010000294.1:0-4782 GCA_964456215.1 uncultured Hyphomicrobiaceae bacterium | reverse complement strand
CGGCCTCGACGCGCCATTTGGAACGCTCTTCCCGGCACAATCAGGACAAGCTTAGGCGAAATTTAAGGGGAAGTGGCGATCATCCGGGGAAAATGGGGGATGAGGTTGATGGCCACCGATCCGGCAGGCGACGAGGCGAATTCACGGCAGGCCACACGGGCTGCGAAGGGCGACGCCGACGGCCGCCGGTTGGACCGGCTCTCCTGGGTCCGCCATGAAATCCGCACGCCCCTCGGCGCAATCGTGTCCATCGCCGAATTGCTCCAGGCCACATCCCTCGATGCCATGCAGCGCCGCCTATTGGAGACGCTGAAGCTCTCCGTCCATTCCCTGGCGACGATCATCGATGATCTCCTGGCGCGGGACGATGGCGATCCGGCTGGCCATATCAACCCGAGGGTTCGATTCGATGTCCGCGATTTCCTGGCGAATGTGGCGGTGACGCTGTCCGCGGAAGCGCAGCGAAAAGGCCTCGCCGCTACGGTCCACATGGACGAGGCCTGCCCGAGCGAGATCGTTGGAGATTGCGTCCGGGTGGCGCAGGTTCTCAATATCCTCATCGCCAACGCGCTGAAATTTACCGACAGCGGCTGCATAGATTTGTCGGTGTCGCTCAGCCCGGCAGCGACCGGCGAAAATTCTCTCTTGTTCGAGATCGCCGATACGGGGTGCGGATTCCCCCCGGAACAGGCAAGCGCGCTTTTCGAACCAGGCGTCTCTTTTGCGGGCGGGCGCGGCGGCGGCGGTCTCGGACTCGCGATCGCCAAAGAGCTTGTGCTGCGAATGGGCGGAGAAATCGGCTGTCGGCGAAGCGAATCCCGGGGCAGCCTGTTCTGGGTCACGATCGCGATCGAGCCTGCCGCACCAGCGGAAACCCCTTATCCCGAGCAGCTTTCCACCCGCGACGCCGAGCTTCGCGGACATGTGCTGATCGTCGACGACAATGCGATCAATCAGCTCCTGATCGCCACCATGATCGAGGAGTTCGGCCTCACATTCGACATCGCCGCCAATGGCGGGGACGCCCTCGGCGCCGTCGCGGAAAAACACTATGATCTTATTCTGATGGACGCGCTGATGCCCGATATGGACGGCATTCAGGCTATCCGGCGCATCCGGGCCATGGACGGCGACGGCGCGCTGATCCCGATCATCGCCGTGACCGCGAAAGCCGCGGACTCCGACCGTTTACAGCACCTGGAAGCCGGCGCCGATGACTTCGTTGCAAAGCCGGTCAAAGTGGATGCGCTTCACGCCGCGATCGCCCGTCAACTCGCCAAATCGACCCAAAACATGCAGGATGTCGCGCGATTTAGGGGGTTTTTGTCGCCTTAATGCCCCACCCAGGTTTTGAAAATGACCCGCCTATGTCCCGCAAAGTTTCGGAACGTCGCAAGGCCGATGCGGGCGGACGCGGAAAAACCATGGTTAACAGAGGAAGGGCGGAAGCAGGGGCCGCCTCCGCCGCTCTCGGAATGGATTAGAACGCCGCCTGACGGCGTGCGGGTTTCCGCCGCTCCGTAAACGGATTGTCGCGGCTGGCGAAAATCTCCGCGATCTCCTCCAAGCTCACCGGCCGGTAGCCGTTGGAATCGACGCCGACATCCATGCTGTAGCCGAGCGGCTGGTCGTCGAGCCGGCCGTGAACATGGCCGAAGAGATGCCACCAGCGCCGATAGACGCCATGCCATTCGCGCATCGGATAGTGACAGAGCACGATGTGCTGCCGCCCGGCCCGGACCTCCAATATCTGGTTCACGGACAGGAACTGGCCGTCATGACGCTTGAGGGTCCTGTCGTCATGATTGCCGGCAAGGAGATGAATGTCGCCGTTCAGCTGGGCGCGGTAATGATCCGCTCCCCTGGCGCCGCGAAATGAGAAATCGCCGAGATGGTAGACGGTGTCGCCTTCCGAGACCGTCTCGTTCCAGCGGGAGATCAGCCCTTCATCCATCTCTTCGATTGTCTGAAAGGGGCGGTCACAAAGCTTGATGATATTCTCATGACCGAAATGGGTGTCCGAAGTGAAATAAATAGCCATGGCCGAAGCTCTAATCGTGCCGGTTCGAAAATATAAGAAGCGCGGTGGCGGCGGGTGGACAGGGCTCAACTCAAAATCGCCAGAACCAGCGACACGCTCACCGCCGCCAGCGCGGTGCCGAGAGCGACGGCGCCGGAGACGGAATTCTTGGCGGCGTCGAACTGGCTGGCGAACAGAAAGGCGTTGGCGCCGGGCGGACAGGCGGCGAACAGCACGGCGACCCCCGCCCAAAGCGGCGGCAGGGCGAAAACGTGAAACGCCATGAGCCAGACGATTGCCGGCAGGACGATGAGGGAGAGCGCGCAGATGACGGCCACTGTCGCCGCCTGGCCACGGATGCGGAAGGCGGTCAGGCTGAGCCCGAGGGCGATCAGCGCGCCCGGGATCGCCGCCTGGCCGAGCAGCGCGATCATCTTGTCGGGAATGGGATGCAGCCCGAGTCCCGTCGCCCGCCAGGCAAGTCCGGCGACGAGCCCCAATATGATCGGGTTGCCGAACAGGCTCAGCGCCAGGCCTTTGAGCAGCGGACCGACCGCCATATCGCCGCGCCGTGTGGCGAGTTCGATATGCAGCGTCGCCACGAACCACAGCAGCGGCGATGAAATGGAGACGATGATGGCGATCGGGGTCGCCGCCCCGGCGCCGAACCGGTCGAGGGCCAGCGGAATGCCGAGCATGACGATATTGCCGAAACTGGCACCCATGGCGATCGAGGCGCCGTCGCGCGCGGCACGTTTCAGCACAAATTGCGTCGCCAGCGCCGCCAGCAGCCAGACAATGGCCAGCGAACCATAATAAGCGGTAAGCAGCGTGAACGGCGCAGCGCCCTCCACCGGAGCGGCAGTGATCATCATGCGGAAAAGCAGCGCCGGGACGGCGACGGTAAACACGAACTCGGTGAGACCTTTGCCGGCGCTCTCCGCCAGTATCCGAAACCGCGCCAGCAGGAAGCCGAGAGCGATCAGGCCAAAGACCGGTGCGACGATGGCGATGACGTTGTACATGGAAGCGGTGCCGAGAGATTGCGAAAGGACGGTTCGTGGTCTGGCGTCTCAATGCCGGGATGCAAGTGCGTCTTTTAAGCCGCATCGGCGCGGCGGTCCACCAGCGAGGACCTGTACGCACAAAATTTGCCGGATAAGCGGCGTCTCATGCTTTCGCTTTGCAGGGTGAGCACGTAGGGCGCATTAGCGATAGCGTAATGCGCCGTCTCTGACTCACGATGGTGCAATACGCTTCGCTATTGCACCCTACGGCGCGCTGCCGGACGGGGTATGTACCCGTCCGCATTGTTTATGCACCATAGAGTCTGGATCACTGACAAACTCATGCCGGTATGAACCTTCCGGGCGCAGTTGCAAACTGCGCCCGGCGTTAAGGCCATTCATTTCTAGCAAGCATAGGATGCCGCTCTCCTTCGTCGTCACCGGGCGAAGTCCCGGTGATCCAATAGGGCGGAGGCAGCAGGTTCAGATTAAGGTCCGGAAGCTCCGCGTGTGCTGTTCGTCCCAATTGGATGCCCGGGTCTCAGCTTCGCCTCGCCCGGACATGACGAGTTTCTTTGTGGCGTCACACGTCCACTCTTGTCTTCCCCCGGCGTGACCGGGCAACCCAGTAAACGGCGGGCGGCAAATATTTACTTATGCTTAGGAGGATACTGGGTTGCCCGGTCAAGCCGGGGGAAGACAATTGATAGCTGAAACCGCGCCGAGCGAAAGTGACTTCCCAAGGTGCCATGCTGAGAAGCCGCCGGAGAGTCGGTGGCGGGGTCGCGCCGCCCCTGCCGCATCACCCCCGGTGGTCATGGGTCCCCGACAAATATGCGGAGCAACGCGGAACCCTATTGCACCGCCGGGGCCAGCATATTTTCGGGGATGACGGTTTTGGAATTGCTGGCGACAGACAAAAACACCTGCCTCAGGCTTGCACCGGCTCCGCTCTTCCCACCAACTCCACGATCTCGCCCATGATGTCGTTGAGCTGGAAATCCTTCGGCGTGTAGATGCGGGCGATGCCCTCTTTACGCCGCATCGGCGCGGCGGTCCAGCGGGGAGGACCTGTACGCAGATAATTTGCAGGATATGCAGCGTCTCATATTTCCGCTTCGGAGGGTGATGCGGATATGGCGGTCAGTGGTTTGCATGTCGCAGAAGGGCCAATTGCCGCCGAAGCCGGACCTCCCGGTTCCGGCGCCGTTAAGACAGCATCGTCCACTAACAGGAAGTTCGTTGCATGGCCGACTAGATCTGTGATTGACCCGCTACTTACTCCGATATCTGTGGACTCGCTCAGCTGTCGGGGCGTATATTTTCACGGAGGATGTCAATACGCATCATTTCATGAAAAACGAATTGTTTCAGGGGACGCTCCGGCGAGTTGTGCCATAGCTAGATTTGGTCACTTGTCCAGCGACGGGCATAAGAGGTGGACGAATGAAACGGCGTGATTTCCTCACCCTGTTTTGTATAGCCTTCATGGCGGCACCGGTAGCGGCCGCGGGACAAAGGGCAAAAACGCTCCCGCGGATTGGCTTCCTCGGAAATTCCACCGCAGCCCTTGAAGCCAATCTCGTCGAACCTTTCCGCGAGGGCTTGCGCGACCTCGGCTATGTCGAGGGCCAAAATCTCTTGATCGAGTATCGGTGGGCAGAAGGAAAATATGATCGTTTCCCTGCCCTCATCGACAAATTGATTTCCCAAAAAGTTGAGGTGATCGTGACCGCGGGCACGCCTGCCACCCTG
>CAYWBS010000293.1:0-4786 GCA_964456215.1 uncultured Hyphomicrobiaceae bacterium | reverse complement strand
TATGTGACAGACATGGCGTGGCGTCGCGTCAATCATTCAAGCGAGGTTCTTTCGGTCGGCGATACCGTTAAGGTGCAAATCATACGGATAAATCCCGAAACCCAGCGCATCAGCCTCGGCATCAAGCAGCTTGAAGCGGACCCCTGGGACGGCATCGAGGCAAAATATCCTATTGGCACTCGCTTCACGGGCGTGGTGACCAATATTGCCGACTATGGCGCTTTCGTGGAGCTTGAGCCAGGCGTTGAAGGTCTGATTCACGTTTCCGAGATGAGCTGGACGAAGAAGAATATCCATCCCGGCAAGATCGTTTCGACCAGCCAGGAAGTGGAGGTTCAGATCCTCGAAGTCGACCAGCAGAAGCGGCGCATATCCCTTGGTCTCAAGCAATGCCAGGAAAATCCCTGGCAGGCTTTCGCAGCAACCCATCCCAAGGGCACGATTGTCGAAGGCGCGATCCGCAATATCACGGAATTCGGGCTCTTTATCGGCCTGGAAGACGGTGTCGACGGCATGGTGCATCTCTCCGATCTCGATTGGAACCTGTCTGGTGAGGAAGCCATCAAGACCTATTCCAAAGGTGATGTGGTCCGTGCCGTCATTCTCGAGGTCGACCCGGAAAAAGAACGTATCAGCCTGGGCATTAAGCAGGTCAAGGGCGATCCCTTCGATTCCGTTTCAAAACTGAAGAAGGGAATGGCCGTCACCTGCGAGGTTCTTGAAGTCAAGGAGAATGGCCTCGAAGTGCAGATTGCCGACACGGACATAACGACGTTCATCCGCCGGTCCGATCTGTCGCGCGACAGGTCCGAGCAGCGGCCCGAGCGCTTTGCCAAAGGCGATAAGGTCGATGCCGCGGTTACGCAGATCGACAAGAAGGGGCGCAAAGTTTCCCTCTCCATAAAGGCGCTGGAAATTGCCGAGGAAAAGGAAGCTGTCAAGCAATATGGATCGACCGACAGCGGAGCCTCCCTTGGGGATATACTTGGAGCCGCTCTCGACAAGGCCAATATTGAGGCTGGCGAAGAAACAGGGGCTCAAAACGCGAAGGACAGATAGTCTCCGGGCAGGGTGCGCCTTGGGGCTCCGGCCCAGAATTTGAAACGAGCGGACATGTCACTCGAAGCAGAAGCGTTGGCAGATCGCAGAAGGCTGCAAAGGCGTCTGACGGTATGGCGCATTGGAGCCGTGGTCCTGGCGATCGTGCTGGTCGCCGCGGTCGTGCTAAAATCCGGCTTTATCGGCGAAGACCTTCCCGGCAGCACTCAAATCGCAAGGGTCGCGATTACCGGCATCATTCAGGATGATCGAAAACAGCTGCAACTTCTCAAAAACATTGCCGAAGCCGATCGGGTCAAGGCTGTTCTTCTGTACATCAACAGCCCCGGCGGCACGACCACAGGCGGGGAGTCCCTGTTTGAGTCCATTCGCCGGGTGTCCGCCAAGAAGCCTGTCGTCGCCCTTTTCGGGACAATCGCCACATCCGCGGCTTATATCGCCGGATTGGCAAGCGATCATATCGTGTCTCGGGGAAACACAATTACAGGCTCGGTCGGCGTCATTTTCCAATGGGCTGAAGTGTCAGAGCTTCTTGGCAAGTTCGGCGTCAAAGTCGAAGAGATAAAGAGCGGTGCCCTGAAAGCCAATCCCTCGCCATTCAAACCCGCCGACGAAGCCGGCAAGGCGCTCGCGCAAGAAATGGTCCTGGAGGCGCATAAGTGGTTCCTCGATCTCGTCGCCAAGCGCCGCGGCATCGATCCGGGAAGCGTTGAAGGCTTGAAAGAAGGCCGGATTTTTTCCGGCCGGCAGGCGCTCGCCCTCAAGCTCGTCGATGAGATCGGTGGTGAATCAGCAGCTATAAAATGGCTGGAAACAAAGCATGGAATTTCACCGAATCTCAAAGTGATCGATTGGAAAGTAAAGAGCGACACGCCGCTTTCCATGATCACGGGATTGGTCAAGGTGCTCAACAAAGTGACCGGATGGCCCGTTGATCAGTTTCTGGGCCTTGCCGGGACCGGCCAAACATTCAACAGGCTCCGCCTTGACGGCCTCCTCTCAGTTTGGCACCCTGGAGAAATTCGTGAATAACATCAAAGAGATCGTTCATTGTATTGGCGGGTGTCATGATCAAATCCGAACTTATACAAAAAATCGCGGCCGCGAACCCTCATCTTTATCAGCGCGACGTTGAACGGATCATCAATGTGATCTTTGACGAAATTATTTCGGCCTTGGCGCGCGGCAATCGGGTGGAACTCCGCGGGTTCGGAGCCTTTACGGTCAAGCATCGCGCAGCGAGAAACGGCCGAAATCCCAGAACCGGAAAGCCTGTATTCGTTAATGAGAAATTTGTCCCTTTCTTCAAGTCGGGCAAGGAAATGCGGGAACGTCTTAACCGCAACCGATCTCTGAGATAAACATCGCCCGAAGACGTTCGAAAGGGTCCGACACGATCATTGATCGCTCTCTGAAGGGCTGAAATCGGGACTAAGCGGGTGGTAAGAAAACTCATTTGGTGGCTCGTCCTGTTTCCGGCGTCGGTGCTGCTTGTTGTTCTCGCCGTTGCCAATCGCCATATGGTCACCTTTGTTTTGGACCCCTTTTCGCCGCAGACCCCGGCGCTGGCTGTCGAGCTACCATTCTTTGTCTATCTGTTCGGAGCGCTCCTCAGCGGTCTTGTATTGGGCAGCGTCGCCACATGGCTTGGACAGAGCAAATGGCGCAGGACGGCCCGCCGGGACGCGCGGGAGGCCCATGAATGGCGCGCCCAGGCGGAACGGCTGTCAAAACAACGGATCGCAGTGGAAGACCCGCAACAGGTGCTGCTGCGCCGCTCGTGAGAATTTCCGGATGCGATCCCTTGGCGATATGCAGACGCCCCGGAATTGCAGAGCGAATTAAACCCTGTCCCTAAAAGGCAGTCGCACCGGGCGATCAAAATTCTGTATGATGCGGGTAGGCGGTTGCCCCCCGTGCCGGCTTGTCCGGCGTAAAGGGTTTGGGCCACGGCCAAGGCGAATACCTCCAGGGAGAGCCGAGGCCGGTCATATGTCGGAATGTTATGAGTATCGAAGTTAAGATTTGCGGATTGAAGACACTTGAGGCACTCGAAGCGGCCCTTGAGGCGGGCGCCGATTATGTCGGCCTCGTCTTCTACGCAAAAAGCCCGAGATATGTTGACATTGAGACGGCCGCCGAAATCGCCGGGCAGGCGCGAGGCCGCGCCAGGTCGGTCGCCCTGCTTGTCAATCCCAGTATCGAGGAAGCAGCCGAGATTGCCGGGCACGTTAATCCCGATCTCATACAGCTGCATGGAGAGGAAAGTCCCGAAACCGTGCGCGCCGTCGCTCAACGGGTGTCACGGCCGATTATTAAGGCCGTCTCCGTGGCCACCGGAGACGACGCCAATTCGGCCGACCATTATGATGGCGCCGCGCAAGCGATACTTTTCGATGCCATGCCCATGAAGGCGGACGATGGCGCCCTGCCTGGCGGAAACGGCGTCCCTTTTGATTGGCGCCTGCTCAGCGGAATGAGCGCCAGACGCTCCTTTTTTCTCTCCGGCGGTTTGACGCCGGAAAATGTGGGGGATGCCATCCGGCTGACGGGTGCGAGCGCGGTCGACGTATCTTCGGGAGTCGAAAGCCATCCCGGCGTAAAAGACCCGGATCGCATTCGCCGATTCGTCGAGCAGGTCCGAAAAGCCCAGAGCTCCAAATAGAAGAAGGCAGAAATCGATGTCCAGCGATACCGCCATAAACCAGCCAAACAGCTTCCGGACGGGTCCGGATGAACGCGGAAATTTCGGTCTTTATGGCGGCCGCTTCGTGGCCGAAACGCTCATGCCGCTTATCCTCGAGCTTGAAAAAGCATATGAGGCGGCGAAATCCGATCCAAAATTTCAGGCCGGGCTCGATGAATTGTTGACCCATTATGGCGGCCGGCCGAGCCCTCTTTATTTTGCCGAGCGGCTTACGGAATATTTGGGTGGCGCCAAAATCTATTTTAAGCGCGACGAGCTCAATCATACCGGCTCGCACAAGATCAACAATTGCCTGGGCCAAATCCAACTTGCCAGGCGCATGAACAAGACACGGATCATTGCCGAGACCGGCACCGGCCAGCACGGCGTCGCAGTTGCGACCGTTGCCGCGCGTTTCGGATTGCCAAGTGTCGTCTATATGGGCGTCACGGATATCGAACGCCAGAAGCCCAACGTCTTCCGGATGCGCCTTCTCGGCGCCGAGGTACGCCCGGTGAGGTCGGGAACAGGCACGTTGAAAGATGCAATGAATGACGCGCTTCGGGACTGGGTCGCAAACGTCGATACCACTTTTTACATCATCGGCACAGTTGCCGGGCCTCATCCTTACCCCGCCATGGTCAGGGACTTCCAATCCGTCATCGGCCGCGAAGTCCGCGAACAAATGCAGGAACGGGAAGGCCGTCTCCCCGATACGCTCGTCGCCTGCATCGGCGGCGGCTCGAATGCGATGGGGTTGTTCCATACGTTTCTCGACGACACGGACGTCAAGATCTTCGGCGTAGAGGCGGCGGGCCGCGGCATAGAGACCGGCGAACACTGCGCGTCCCTCAATGGCGGCCGGCCGGGCGTACTTCACGGCAACCGCACCTATCTGCTGCAAAATCGCGACGGACAAATTTTGGATGGACACTCGATTTCGGCAGGGCTCGACTATCCGGGAATAGGGCCGGAACACTCCTGGCTGAAGGACACCGGCCGCGTCACCTATGTGGCCGTGACCGACAACGAAGCACTTGA
>CAYWBS010000292.1:0-4791 GCA_964456215.1 uncultured Hyphomicrobiaceae bacterium | reverse complement strand
CTTGCTGTTGGGTTTTTTGATGTGCGCCGGGCGTTGTAGCGGCTCCGCGTGCCGGCTTGTTATTTGTCAACAAATTATCAACAATCGGCTGATCGCGCTTGCATTGGTGTATATTTTAGATTGAAATATTAACTAATAATACCTGTGGGAGTGGGGAAAATGCGGCAACGGGGAATTCGCGCATTATTTATCTTGGCGTGCGTAGTAGTCGCTACGCCCAATGTGAACGCGCAATCTAACCTTTTATCTCGCAATTTCGATGAAAGCGCCGGCGACGGATATCTGATGCTCAATCTCGAGGAGACCGACGTCTCACCGATCCGGGAAGGCACCATATTTGACCCAAAGACGTTGAATTTCAAAGGCGACGTTTTAGCAGACGGCGGCGCCCTCAGCCTGACCTACCGGTTTGGAAAGAACTTCATGGGGTTCGAAGGCAGTTTTGGCGGCGCGGCGACGAACTTTGACTCACGGCTTTTCGCCGGCGGCATGGGCGGCGGCGGGAGATTGAGCTACCGGGACTCGGCTATGCTAAGCTACCGCATCGGCCGTTTCGTGGCGCCCAACGTTGCTGTATACGGAATGGTTGGCACTTCGATGTCACAGCTCGGGGGCTTTGTTTCCGCAGAAGGCTCAGGTCAGACTGCGAACTCATTCCCCGACGAGCCGACCGATCAAGGAGCCTTACCCGAGCTTGCCGCACCTTTCGTCTCAGACGCGACCGCAATATCCAGTTCAGACAATGGATCGTTCGACGATGGCGACTGGTCCCAGTCAGGGAACTCGGGTCGAAGGGACATGTGTTCCTACAAATCGTCTACTTATTCGCAATCCTCATATTCAGCATTTGCCGCTTCCGCAGCGGCCACGCCCGCGGCTACCGCTGTATCGGCACCGGCGCCTGCCGCTGCAAAAGCTCCGTCGGCCGCCGCCTCTGCACCAGCCAGTTCCGGGACGATACCGGTCGCTGTTACTGAGTACGCTTACTCAGGATCAACGGGAGAGTATTCCCAGCTATCAGGTGTAATGATCGGCGCGGGTTTGGAGATGTTGCTCGGTGACAGCGTGCATGTTCGCGCGGAATATCGTTATATCGATTTCGGGTCCCTGCATGACTCGGTCGACATCTCATCGGCCTCCGCCAATTTCTTGCCGGACGGCGTACCGACCGGCGCTTTGTTCGATCTGGATAGGAGTTTTCACTCGGCACAGATTTCCGTTTTTTACAAATTCTAGCAACTGTGTGGGAGCAGACCGAACCGTGTATCACGGTTCTCACTTTTTTCAGCCTAGTCTGAAAATTAACACCCCCGGCGTTCCCTCCGGGGGTATTTTTTTGACTTAAAGGAGGTCTTCGTCCCGCAAACTCACTAACAGGCTAAAGTAATCGGCCGCTATCTACCAAGGCAATTCATAGCCTTCGGCATGCCAAAAAGATCCGCTTGTCTCAATCGTCAATGCCTCGATCCGCTCGATAAGTCCCTGCGCGGCATCGCCTGGGCTTACCGGCCCGCTATGACCGGTCATGCCGGTCGCCACGTAACCCGGATGCAGAAGGATGACCGCGATGCCGCGCGGACGAAGGTCATGCGCCAAATTAACACCGGCCATGTTCACCGCAGTTTTCGACATTCGATAGCCATAATTGCCGCCGGCAGCGTTGTCCGCAAGCGAGCCAACGCGGCTTGAAACAATGGCAACCTTTCCGCCATCGCTCATCAATGGCAGAACCGCCCTGGTAACGCGCAGGGGGCCGAGCGTATTGGTCTCAAATTGCCGGCGGATACGCTGCCAGTCGAGGTCCGCCAACGTCTCCCGCGTCAAAATTCCGGCGTTGTTGATCACGACGTCGATCGATCGCCCGCCGAGCCTTTCGGCAAACCGGTTGACGGCCGCATCATCGGTGACATCGACATTCTCGTGGACTTCGACGTTCAGCGCATCCAATTCGTCAGAACTGGCCCGGCACGCCGCAATAACCTGATTTTCGCGGGTCGCCAATTGCCGGGCGAGTTCATATCCAATTCCGCGATTTGCCCCGGTTACGATGATGCTGGCCATGGCGGTTGCCTCCAAAGAGTACGTGGATGAGTTTGACGGGCGATTTCTGCCGGATAGTGCCTTGGCCGGATATCACCCCGAATTACGAGAGAGGGCTGGACACTGCGTGCTCGCAACACAAGATGATCAATCCGAGTTTATGCCCTGACGTGGGACCTTACGCCGCCTGCAATGACAGTAGAGACCGCGCTTCCGCGACCGTTGCAGGGTGGCGGCCATATTGCGGGCAGAGATCGGCGACGCGTTTCACGAGCGCCGCGTTTGAAGGGGCGAGCGTCTCCCGGTCCAAACGGACGTTGTCCTCAAGTCCCGTGCGGCAGTGCCCGCCGAACTCCAGGGACCAGTGGTTGAGCGTAATCTGATCTTTGGCGATGCCGGCGCCGGTCCACGTGGCGTCTGGGCAGAGGCGTTTCAGCGTCTTTACATAAAACTCAAACGTTTCCCGATCGACCGGCATGGCATTTTTCACGCCCATGACGAACTGGACATGAAGCGGCCCTTTGATCCGCCCGTCGCCTGCCATTTCCACCGCTTTGAAAATCATCGACAGATCGAATGCCTCGATCTCCGGTTTCACTCTGTAAGCCAGCATTTCTTCGGCCAGCCAATCTATAAGCTCGGGAGTGTTCTCATAGACGCGGGCGGGAAAATTACAGGACCCTGTCGACAATGAGGCCATATCCGGCTTGAGCGGCAACATGGCGCCGCGCTCGCGGCCCGTGCCCGAGCGCCCGCCAGTGGAAAGCTGGATGATCATGCCAGGACAATGCTTTCTCACACCCTCCATCAGGCGTGCAAATCTCTCGGGGTCCGAGGTCGGCGTGCCGTCATCGTTGCGCACATGGCAGTGGACGAGTGCCGCGCCCGCCTCGAACGCTTCGTGGGTCGACTCGATCTGCTCGTCGACCGTTATCGGCACGGCCGGATTGTTGTCTTTGGTGGGCAGCGAGCCGGTAATGGCGACAGTGAGGATGCAAGGCTCCGTCATCTTCTCTCCCTGGTGTTTTATCGCAGCTTCTTGTGGCTGCCATGCTGACAGCGCTCACTCCGATCCTATGCCGAGTTTGGCTCGCTGCCAATGATGTCCGTCGCCTGAAACAGCGGTTCCCCAAGAGCGGCGTCCTCGTCCCAACTCTCCTCTCTTATGATATGGCAATGCGCTGCGGGCCCGCGAAGTCCCGCAACCGCCGACTCCAATCAGTCAATACAGACCGACGGGCGTAACGCTTATGTCAAGCAGATAGGGCGCCGCGGAACCAAGAGCGCGCTCGAGGGCCGGACCCACGGCGTCCCTTTCGGTAATACGCTCGGCCTTCATGCCGAAACCGTTTCCGATCGAGACAAAATCGATCGCCGGACCGGTAAGGTCCATTCCGATAGCCGCGTCATTGTGGAAGAAGGATTGGAGTCTCTGTTTCAGGATATGGTAGCTGCCATTATTGGCAATGACATAGGTCATCGGAAGGTTGAGATGCGCCGCCGTCCACAGCGCCTGGATGCTGTAGAGCGCGCTGCCATCGCCAATGACGGCTATGACCGGCCGGTCAGGGTGAGCAAGCTGAACCCCGACTGCCGCCGCGATCCCCCATCCGATGCCGCCGCTGGCTAGGCCATGATAATTGTAGCGGTCCCGGTAAGGATAAAAGTCCTGAAGGGCGCGCGAGGAAGTCAACCCTTCATCGACAATAATCGCGTTCTCCGGCACGGCGCGACTCAGTTGCAGCATCAGCCAGTCGGGTTGGATCGTTCCATTTGATGCCTCGTTCTCCACCTTGTCGCTGAGTGCCTGGCGCCTTGCGGACCAGTTGATCCCCTCTAACGCGCCAAGGCGTTCCCTGCGCCGCTCTTCCTGGGCCTCTCCCCCCTTCTTTCGCAACAGCGGAATAAGCGCCCGCAGCGTCTCTTTTGGATCGGCGCGAACGGCGATTGCCGCCGGGTAGTTTTTCCCCATTTCCCAATCGAGTTGCCCGATATGCAGGACCGGCAGGTCTCGCGGAAGCGGAACAACTTCGCTGTGAAGCGACATGCGCAATAAATCGCATCCGAGGACCAGCAACAGATCATAGCCGGCGAGTGTGTCGCGGGCTTTCTGCTGGCTGCGGTGCATCGGCCCCATATAGCAGGGATGTTCAGAAAAAAAATGTGCGCCGAAGGGCACGGTTTGCTGATAGGCGGGTGCCCCAAGAAGAGCCGCCAGCTCGCCGGCTTCCTGCAAGGCGTCCGCCTTCACCAGTTCGTCGCCGCAAAGGAGAACGGGACGCTCGGCGCGCAGAAGGCGCTCCGCAAGGTCCCCCAGAAAATCGTCCGCGGGCCGCACTCTCGTCACCACGCGGGTGCGCTCCGCCAGATCGATACCCGCCTTCTCAAGAAGAATATCGCCGGGCAATGACAGGAATACCGGACCTGTGGGAGGGGTCGTTGCCACCTTGGCGGCCCTGCGGACCACGCGTGGCAGGTCATCTATGCGTTGTACCTCGACAGCCCACTTCACCAAAGGTGACGCAATAGGAACAAGCGGATCGTAAAGCCGGGGCTCCAGAAGACCATGGCCCTGCTCATGCTGGCCGGCCGTCAGGATCATCGGAGTGCCGGTGAACTTGGCGTTATAGAGCGCGCCCATGGCGTTGCCGAGCCCCGGCGCGACATGGACGTTGCAGGCCACGATTTGGCCGCTCGCGCGGGAAAAACCGTCGGCCATAGCGACGACGATGGATTCCTGCAATCCCAAGA
>CAYWBS010000291.1:0-4792 GCA_964456215.1 uncultured Hyphomicrobiaceae bacterium | reverse complement strand
CGTAATCACAGCTTTGTCAAGCCAATCACGATAGGCGGTTTGTAGAGCGCTTACCCGTTAACGGGGCACCAATCAAAATCGATTAGCACTAATGCCGAAGCGTGATAAATTTCGTGCTAGAGCGACTGGACAATTGTCACTGGTTAAATGGTCAATTACGCTTTTTGGGAGACCAAAGCATGCGATATGCGTTTTTTGCTGCTCTGGTGATTGGCCCTACCACATTTGCGACGATTGCTTCGGCCGGGGACATCATTCAAAACAAGATTTCGTCTCGATTCCTTAAGCGGGACATGAACTACAATGTCTATCTGCCCGACGCCTATAGATCAGGGACGCAGAAATTTCCCGTGCTCTATATGCTGCATGGCGCCGGCGGCGATGAAAATGCCTGGTTGAAGCTCGGCAAAATTAAAACGACGGCCGACCGTTTGATTGCACAAAAGGTCATCCCACCGACGATCATCCTCATGCCGGGGTGCCGGCGTTGTTGGTGGGTCGATGGCGCCAGGGATAAAGCCGAGTCGGCGCTGTGGCAGGAGTTGATTCCAGCGGTTGAACGGACCTATCGCGTAACAGGCGGACGGGGGGGCCGTTTTTTTGCCGGGAATTCCGCCGGTGGCCATGCCGTTGTCAGATACGCAATGAAATATCCTGAAAAGATCGTGGCAGCGGCGGCGCTTAGCCCCGCGATTTATGCGGATTTACCACCCCCGTTTTCATCGGCGCGGCAGCACCCCCCCTTCTTGGATGGCCGTGGCAAGTTCAGCGCGACCGCCTGGCGCAACCAGAATTATCCCAGCCTAATGGCCGGCTATCTCGCGCAGCCAGTGCGCGTTTCCATGTATTTGATGTCAGGTAACAAAGACCGGTATGGCATCGCAAATGAAACCGCTTATTTGTTCAAGCAACTATTCGAAAACCAGCCTAACGAGGTCGAGTTCCATGTCATCGACGGCGGCCACAGCTGGCGCGTCTGGTCGAAGGCGATTGCAGGCGCAATGATTTTCATGCTCAACAGGCCGGCAAATGCGAAGCTGGTCAAAGAAAGGTGATCGCCGCTCTCCGCCTTCGCCGGTTGCGTGAAGCCAGAATGTCTCTCTTACGAAATCAGATCAATTTGTCCGGTAAGTGCTGACGGGGAACAGGGTCTTCCGCCAAGGAGCGCTGAAACCTGGTAACTCCAGTCTCCTCGGTCAGGCCCGAATGGACAACCTATGGAAAGACCACACCCAGCCCCAGAGCTTCGCTGCCGGAGGTTTGTCTCTCCATGACACTGTCCGGCTCTAGACAAAGTCCTCTCGATGAACAGTGTGTATCGTCAGAGGCTGCCTAAAGACGCGCGCGGCGAAGCCTGAGCGCATTGCCGACCACCGACACCGATGAAAAGCTCATCGCCGCGGCCGCTATGATCGGTGAGAGCAAAACACCGAATGCGGGGTACAGGATACCCGCGGCGACCGGCACGCCAATGGCGTTATAGGCGAAGGCAAAGAAAAGATTTTGCTTGATGTTGCGCATGGTCGCTTCCGACAGCCTGCGGGCGCGGACGATGCCGCGAAGGTCGCCTTTGACCAGCGTGATGCCGGCGCTCTCGATGGCGACATCGGCGCCGGTACCCATGGCAATGCCGACATCGGCCTGCGCGAGCGCCGGCGCATCGTTGACGCCGTCACCGGCCATGGCGACTTTTCTCCCTTGGCCTTGCAACTCTTCGATAATCTTCGCCTTCCCTTCGGGCAGAACCTCGGCTCTGACTTCGTCAATGCCAAGATCCTTGGCCACCGCCTCGGCCGTCCGGGCATTGTCGCCCGTCACCATGACGACTCTCAGCCCTTCGGCATGGAGGGCGCGAAGCGCATCCGGGGTCGTGTCCTTGATTGGATCGGCAACGGCGACAAGGCCGGCGAGCGTCCCGTCAACCGCGACAAACATAACTGTCCTACCTTGCGACCTGAGCTTGTCAGCGAGACCGGCATGGGACATCACGTCAATGTTCAGCGTCTCCATCATGGCGCGGTTGCCAGGCCGACGGGCCTGCCGTCAACGCTGCCTTTGACGCCCTTGCCCGTCACTGCTTCGAAATCTTCCGGGCGGTTGATCGCCACCTCGCGCTCTTCGGCGCCTTTGACGATGGCTTCGGCGAGTGGATGTTCGCTTCCCCGCTCCAGGCTTGCCGCAAGGCTCAACACCGTCCCCTCATCAAAGCCTTCGAAAGCCTCGACGTCGGTCAGACGCGGTGCGCCAAGTGTAAGCGTTCCCGTCTTATCGACGATAAGCGTATCAACCTTTGCAAAGCGCTCCAGCGCTTCGGCATTCTTGATAAGCACGCCGGCCTGGGCGCCCTGCCCGGTGGCGACCATGATCGACATCGGCGTTGCCAGGCCCAGGGCGCAGGGACAAGCGATGATCAGGACGGAAACCGCGACGATGATCGCATAGGCCATGGCCGGCGGCGGTCCCCAGATCGACCAGGCGATGAAGGCGACGATCGCTGCCGCAAACACCGCCGGAACGAAATAGGCAGCAACGACATCGACAAGGTTTTGAATCGGCGCCCGGCTGCGCTGCGCTTCAGCAACCATATTGACGATCTGCGAGAGCATCGTCTCGGCGCCGACGCGGTCCGCCCGCATGATGAAGCTGCCGGAGCGGTTGAGCGTGCCGCCGGTCACAGTGTCGCCCGCACTTTTTTCCACCGGCAGCGGCTCGCCTGTCAGCATCGATTCATCGACCGAGGAATGCCCCTCTATGACAGCCCCATCGACCGGGACTGCATCGCCCGGACGCACGCGCAAATGATCGCCCACATGAACATGATCAAGCGTTACCGATTCCTCACTGCCGTCCTCATGGACCTTCAAGGCCGTCTTCGGGGCGAGATCGAGAAGCGCTCGAATGGCGCCGCCTGTGCGCTCGCGCGCTCTGAGTTCGAGAAGCTGACCCAGCAAAACGAGCACGACAATCACCGCCGCCGCCTCGAAATAGACCGCGACGCTTCCCTCAGCGCCGCGGAAGGCTGGGGGGAAGATATCCGGGACGAGGGTGGCGACGACGCTATAGCTGTAGGCGACGCCGACGCCGATGCCGATCAGCGTCCACATATTGGGGCTGCGGTTGCGGAACGAAGCAAGGCACCTGACAAAGAACGGCCAGCCACACCAAAGGACGACCGGCGTGGCCAGAAGAAGCTCGGCCCAGGCCGCCGTCCGCTCGCCCAGCCATTCGCGCACTGGCAATCCCGCCATCGGTCCCATGGCGAGAATGAGCAAAGGAACGGTCAAAGCGGCGCCGACCCAAAAGCGGCGCGTGAAGTCGACGAGTTCAGGGTTCGGACCTTCATCGGCAGCCGGAACGCCCATCGGCTCCAGGGCCATGCCGCAGATGGGACAAGTGCCGGGCCCTTCCTGGACGATTTCAGGATGCATCGGGCAGGTGTAAAGCGTGCCGCCCGGCATTTGTTCGGTTGGGCGTGATTCCGTGAGATATGATTCAGGATCAATTGAAAATTTTTGCCGGCACCCTGACGAGCAGAAATAGTAGCGCTCTGCCTCATGGTCGAAGACGTGCTTCGCGCCATGGCGCTCAACCTTCATGCCGCAAACGGGATCAACGGCCGGCTCACCGCCAGGCAAGGCGGGCGCGCCCTGCCTGCCGGCCGACATATCGTCCATGTGCGCTTCGTTATGCGCGGTATCATCGTGCATCGTCGTTTCCTATAAAATCGCAGAGCTGTCCTGTCTGGCCGAACGGGCTATCTGTGACTGCTGAAGACCTCCGTCTTGCCGTCGTCCTTGAGCAAGAGAACGTCATAGGGATCAATCGTGCCGTTCTCCATTCCCGGGGAACCGGACGGCATACCGGGCACGACGAGCCCGCTTGCCTTTGGTTTCGTTTTCAGGAGACGTTTGACATCCGCGGCAGGCACATGCCCTTCGATCGTATACCCGTCTATTTTTGCCGTGTGGCAGGATTGAAGATGGTCCGGTATGCCCGCCAAACGCTTCACGGGAGTGAGGTTTTCGACCTCTTTGACCGTCACCGTGAAACCGGCCGCTCTCATATGCGCGATCCAGTTGCCGCAGCACGCGCATGAAGGATCTTTCCAGACCGTCATGGCAGGATGATCCGCAGCGCTTGCGATGCCCGCTGACGTGGCGACACCAAATAAGACTGCGAAAATAGCTAATGTCCTCATGAGTTCGCTCCTAACGTGGATCGGATGCATGATTGCCGTGGTCACGTCTCTATCCGACTTTTACGGGGCATCGCGGCTTGATGCAGGTCAAGCCGCGACACTCTCTTTGTTCGAAATCGCACCTTGATAATCCGGCATTGCGGACCGGGTGGAGGGCGCGCGAGCGGTCGAGGAAATGCGAAGAGCTGATGATTGACGCTCATGGCGATCCTCCAAGAGCTGGTCCGGCTTGGATTAGCTCTGGGCTGCACGCATCCTTGAACCGAACATGAAGATTCCAGTCACTGGAAGGTCAATAGATTTTTTGAGAATTTTGGTGGGCTGATCGATCCGGCGAGCCGCGAAAATCAGTAGTTGTCCAGGCAGAAGCATGCGGGCAATTCCACTTCCCGGCAGGGGCGGGGGCGAGATCGCTCCGGTGAAATGCGCCCAATTGGTCGGAATATGCTCTGGCTCTCCCGGGATCAATACCGTATGGTGCGCGAGACAGCTTCACCATTGCTGCCATAACGTCGATTCAACACAATTTAGAGATTATTGTTTAGAACTGGGGCGTGTACATGTTTACCAGATCTGATGACAAAGGGAAGGGTT
>CAYWBS010000290.1:0-4806 GCA_964456215.1 uncultured Hyphomicrobiaceae bacterium | reverse complement strand
TCGTCCTGGCGATCGGACTGGTTGTCGACGATGCGATCATTGTGGTTGAGAACGTCAACCGGCACTTGTCGAAAGGGACGCGGCCGACGGAAGCTGCCGTGCAGGCGGCCCGTGAGCTTGGCGGGCCGATCATTGCAATGACAGTAGTGCTCATCGCGGTCTATGTTCCGATCGGCTTTCAGGGCGGCCTGACCGGCGCGCTGTTCACCGAGTTTGCTTTCACGCTGGTCGGCGCGGTCACGGTTTCCGCCGTGGTGGCCCTGACGCTTACGCCGATGATGAGTGCCCGGCTGCTCAAGGCGCGCGATACCTCGAGCACGGGCGGGCGGGCGAGTTTCTCCGATCGGATCGACAGGGCCTTCGAACGTGTCCGCCGGGGCTACCAGCGGTGGCTGCGCTCCAGCCTCGACACGGTGTGGGTGACGGCGCTGTTTGCAGCGATCTTGCTCGCCAGCATCTACTTCCTTTACACCTCCTCCGGAAGCGAGCTTGCACCGCAGGAGGACCAGGGCGTTGTGATAACCACCTCGACGCCAGCGCCGGACGCCACGCTCAGCCAGAAACTCCTCTATTCGCGTCAGGTCTACGAGGCAATGTCCGGATATCCGGAGACCGATCACGTCTTCCAGCTTGACGTGCCCGACCGGTCGATCGCCGGCATGGTCTTGAAGCCCTGGGATGTGCGAACACGGACTTCGAACCAGCTACAGCCGTTATTGCAGCGCCAGCTCGCGAACATCGCGGGCGTTCGGGTGGCTGCATTTCAGCTGCCGTCATTGCCGGGCAGCCAGGGATTGCCGGTGCAGTTCGTCATCAAGACGACGGACTCGTTTGCGCGCCTCAATGATGTGGCAACGGAGTTCCTCGGGCAGGCGGCTGCCAGCGGCATGTTCATTTTCCTGGACAAGGATTTGCGGATTGACACGCCGCAGGCTTTCGTCGAGATCGACAGGAACAAGACGGCGCAACTCGGATTGCGCATGAGCGATGTCGGAAGCTCCCTCGCGATTCTTCTGGGCGGCGGCTACGTCAACTACTTCAGCCTCGACCAGCGCTCCTACAAGGTCATTCCGCAACTCCAGCAACGTTATCGGCTGAACCCCGATCAGTTGCTCGACTACAGCATCGCCAACGTCAACGGCATTCCCGTATCCCTGTCGACCGTTGCGCGGATCGTCACGACGACCGTTCCGGGATCGCTCAACCACTTCCAGCAACAAAACAGTGCGACGATACAGGGCGTGGTTATGCCGGGCGTGGTGCAGGCCGACGCGCTGAAGTTTCTCCAGGACCTGGCCGCACGAAGCCTGCCGCAGGGCTATTCTGTGGATTACGGCGGATTGTCCCGGCAGTACGTTCAAGAGTCGAGCGGGTTCGTCACGACGTTTGCGTTCGCGCTGATCATAATCTTCCTGTCACTTGCAGCGCTGTTCATGCTTGGCGGTTTCGCCGCCTCTTTCTTCAAGGTGAGGTGCATGCGCTCGTGACGGCCGTTTTGTTGCGGATGGCCAGGCTTGATGCGTTCGATCTCGATACCGGGTCTGAGCCGCCAGACCGAGAATTTGGAGAGTCCGGCCCGGAGATATAGGTCGTTGAAGGGCCGGATCGCGCTGAAGGCGAGGCAATCGGGGCCTTGGCCGCCAGGAACTTCGCCGCCCTGATCAGGCGTTCGACCATTCGTCGCTGCCGTTCAACGAGCTCCGGTTCCTTCAAATCCGCCTATCAGCCCTCTCGCCAGAGAGCCCCGCGGTTCCGCGTCCATTTGCAGGAATTCCTGGCAGATCGTCTTGGGCGAGGCGGCCATGCGGTCCAGAAATCCGTTGTCGAGCCCTTAATCGGCCAGGATGGCAGCCCTATGGCAAGCGCGGCAATAGCCGCGAGGAAACGGCCCAACACATCTGCGGATGCATATCACCGGACCATTCAAGAATTCGATTGCCCTGAATCAAATTCGATGCAATTTCTCCCCGAACTTCTGCATTCGAGGGGAATCATGGGGCTGCCAAAAATCGACGATGTCAAAATCGCAGTGATCGGTTTGGGCTATGTGGGCTTGCCACTGGCCGTGCATTTCGCCGCGAAATATCCAGTTCTCGGTTTCGACATTGATGCCCGCAGGGTCGAAGAGTTGAACGCCGGCATTGACCGAACAAATGAAGTTACCAGGGAAGAATTCGCCGCCGCCAAACACATATCCTATACCGCAGATCCCGCTCCGCTTTCCGGCTGCAATTTCCTGATCGTCACCGTCCCGACACCGATCGACAACGCCAATCAGCCCGATCTGAGGGCGCTCAAAGACGCCAGTACCACCGTTGGCCGTTCGCTGCGCAAGGGATCGGTCGTCGTCTACGAGTCGACTGTTTATCCCGGTGCGACCGAAGAGGTCTGCGTCCCGATCATCGAGCAGGAATCGGAGCTCAAGCTGAATGAGGACTTCTACGTCGGCTACAGCCCGGAGCGCATCAATCCCGGCGATTTCAAGCACCGATTGCCAAACATCACAAAGGTCACTTCCGGTTCGACGCCCGAGGCGGCGGACATCATCGATCAGCTGTACGCCAGCATTATTACCTCCGGCACGCACAAGGCGAGTTCGATCCGGGTCGCCGAGGCGGCCAAGGTGATCGAAAACATTCAGCGGGATGTCAATATCGCGCTAATCAACGAATTGACACAGCTCTTCAAGAAGATGGGCATTGAGAGCCGGGAAGTGCTGGAAGCCTCCGGCACCAAGTGGAATTTCCACAACTACCAGCCCGGCCTGGTCGGCGGCCACTGTATCGGCGTCGACCCATACTACCTGACTCACAAGGCGCACATGATCGGATTCCACCCGGAGGTCATCCTGTCGGGGCGGCGCACGAACGACGGCATGGCGCAGTTCATCGCCCACGACGTCGTTTCGCAAATGCTGAAACGGAACATTGCGGTCGGCGCATCCCGCGTTCTCGTGATGGGCTTCACGTTCAAGGAAGACTGCCCGGACATCCGCAATACAAAGGTCGCGAATCTGATAGAAGATCTGAGATCCTTCGTCCGCGAGATCGTGGTCTTCGACCCCGCCGCCAGCCCCGAACAAGCGCATGAGGAATACGGCATCGAGATTACGAACGAGTGGCCCGAGGGCCCTTTCGACGGCGTCGTGTTGGCCGTAAAACACGCCGCGTTTCGAGAGGCCGGCATCGCCAGGATCAGATCCCTGCTCGATCCTGAAAAGGGGTTCGTCTATGATGTGAAAGGGGTTTTTTCCATCGCCGACACCGATGTCCGGCTATAGGCCGTCGCGCGGGCGCCAAACGCGCCGGCATGAATCTCCCGCTGGCCGGGCGGTTTCCGGGTGCTGGCAGGCTCAGCCGGGTGGGGCAATGCGGATAATGGCCTTCGGGGCGTGATCGAAAGGATGAGATGAGCGCAAAGCAGGTGACCTTTGCCCTGATCGGGCTGTCAGGATATGTCGCGCCGCGCCATCTGCGCGCCATAAGGGAGAACGGCGGCAATCTCCTCGCGGCTCTGGATCCCGCCGACTCCGTCGGCATTGTGGACAGCTATTTTCCGGAAACACGCTTTTTCACGGAGTTCGAGCGATTCGACCGTTTCGTGGACCTGCGCCGCCGGACCGGCGAGGCGATCGACTATGTCAGCATCTGCTCTCCGAATTACTTGCATGATGCGCATGTCCGTTTCGCACTCCGGTCAGGCGCCAGCGCCATTTGCGAGAAGCCGCTCGTCCTCAATCCGTGGAACATCGATGGCCTGGCCGAAGTCGAGCGGGAATCGAACCACAGGATCAACACCATTCTGCAGCTTCGTCTCCATCCGACCATCATCGAATTGCGCGACCGGATCGTGAATGGCCAGAACGACTGCATTCACGAGGTTGATCTCACCTATGTTACATCGCGCGGCAACTGGTTTTACAGCTCCTGGAAGGGCGATGAAGCGAAGTCGGGCGGCATCGCCACGAATATCGGCGTTCATTTCTTCGATATGCTGAGCTTCGTGTTCGGCGACTTCAGGCGCAGCTTCGTTCACCACCGCGCGGTCGATTGCGCCGCCGGCTATCTCGAATATCAGCGCGCGCGGGTGCGCTGGTTTCTGTCGATCAACGCGCGCGACGTGCCGCAGCAAGTCCGTGAAAAGCAGCGCACCTTTCGTTCGATCACTGTCGACGGCCATGAGGTTGAATTCTCTGAGGGTTTCACGGATCTGCACACGTTGAGTTACCGCGAGATCATGGCCGGCAACGGCTTCACTCTCGATGACGTTCGCTCGTCAGTCGAGACGGTCGCCGGCATCCGCAAAGCAGACATCGAACTGAACAAGGGCGAACAACATCCATTCCTGGTCAACGTGCGCAGCGATGAAAGCAGGTACCGCAATGGTTTTCCGGTCTGACGCAAAGAGCCAGATTGTCGATGATCCGCGGTTTCCCGGCGTCGAGATCCACGAGAGCGCCTACATCGACGATCCCTGCAAGATCGGGGCGGGCACCCGGATCTGGCATTTCGTCCACGTACTCGGCAATTGCGAAATCGGCGAACGCTGCTCGCTCGGCCAGAACGTGATGGTCGGCCCCAACGTCCGCGTGGGTGACGACTGCAAGATCCAGAACAATGTCAGTATTTACGAAGGTGTCGAACTCGAAAGCGGCGTCTTCTGCGGGCCGAGCTGCGTCTTTACTAACGTCGTCAACCCGCGTTCCGGGGTTAGTCGAAAGAGCGAGTTTCGCAAGACGCTCGTGCAGCGTGGAGCAACCATCGGCGCCAATGCAACGATTGTCTGCGGTTATACGCTCGGGCGCTA
>CAYWBS010000289.1:0-4810 GCA_964456215.1 uncultured Hyphomicrobiaceae bacterium | reverse complement strand
ATATCCGGCGCGACGCCGATCGACTTCCAGATTTCGGCCAACCCGGCCTGCAGGGCAAACATGACCGCCGGCGTAATCGCGGCATCGTCAATGACGGACTCCGATTCGCTTGCGGACATCACGTCGACCACCGACCAACCGGCCGCGGGAGCGAAAAGAGCGTCGAATTCGCCAACAAACTTACGAAAGTCCGCATTTTCCTCAAGAAGGCGCCGGCCCATCGCCCACCATTGACCACCTTGTCCGGTCGTCGTGAAAGCAAGCCTGCGGCCTTTTTTCACGCGCCCTTTGATAATCCGTGGGGGATCATTTTTTACCGCGCCCGGCCAATCGCGACCGTCGGCCAAACAGCGCAATCCGGTTAGCAGATCCTTGGTTGTTGCCGCCACTATGACGGCCCCGTGGGCGAAGTGGTCGCGTTGACCCGCGAGCGCGGCCGCAATCGCAGCCAATGGTTGGGAGGCCAGAGATCCGCCGACATCCAAGGCGTCCGCGATGCGCTGCGCATATGCCTGGAGGTGGGCCTCGGTCGGTGCCGAGAGCGGAACCGGGACAGGCATCGGGCCGATTTCGGGTTTCGTGCGAAATCTGTTCGCCTGCGGTTTCCTGACCGTCCCGGTGGCCGGATCGGAAGGCCCTTGAAGCAGGGCGCAGGCATTGGTGCCGCCAAAGCCAAAGGAATTGACCAGCCCGAACTTGCCGGCTTTACGGCTCCCGAGCGGGCTTAGTTCCGTTGCGACCTTTAGGTTGAGTGAGTCCAAATCGACACGGGGATCGGGGGACTCGAATCCTAGGCTCGGCGGCACCTGGCCCCTGTGGAGCGCCAAGGCCGCCTTAACAAGACCGGCGATTCCGGCCGCCGGTTCGAGATGGCCGATATTTGTCTTGGCGGACCCAATCAGCAAGGGCCGGTCGCGTCCGCCGCCGAAGACCTCGCCAATGGCGGCCGCCTCGACCGGATCGCCAACCGGCGTGCCCGTGCCGTGCGCTTCGACGAATGAGAGGTCGCAGAGGTCGATGCCACTCATTCGCACCGCGTCGCGCATCATGGCGCTCTGAGCGGTCTTGCTGGGCGTCGTTAGCGTTCCGGTGTTGCCGTCCTGGTTGACGGCGGTGGCGCGGATCACCGCATATATCCTGTCGCCGTCACTGAGCGCATCGGCCTCGGGCTTTAAGATTACGATGCCGGCCCCTTCGCCACGCACAAATCCGTCGGCGCGGGCATCGAACGCCCGTATCCGTCCGGCCGGGGACAGCATGTGCGCCCGGCAGAATGTCAGGAATAGGCGCGGGTCGAGCAACAGGTTGACACCGCCTGCAAGCGCCAGCCCGCAAGAGCCCGATTGCAGATGCCGGCAGGCCGCGTCGACGGCCACCAGGGACGACGAACACGCCGTGTCCACCGCAAGACTGGGCCCCTTCAGATCAAACATGTGCGACAGACGGTTAGCGACAATACTCAGAACCGTGCCGGTGCCGGCATGACGGTCGCCGACGCCGTCGCGGTAGCGCTGCAATACCCCATATTCGGTGTTGGAAACGCCGATGAATACGCCGGCCGTGGCATCGCGGAACGCGGAAATCAGACTTCCCGAATCCTCGAAAGCTTCATAGGCGACTTCCAGAAGCAAACGTTGCTGCGGATCCATGGCTTCCGCCTCGCCAGGAGAAAGTCCAAAGAATTCCGGATCGAAGCTTTTGATGTCCTGGAGAAAACCGCCCCATTTGGAATAAGAGCGCGTCGGCATGTCAGGCTTCGGATCGTAGAAGCCCTCGAGGCTCCAACGGTCGGGCGGGATTACCGTCACCGCCGAACGGCCGCCGCACAGGAGGCGCCAGTAATCTCCGGGGGTCTCTATGCCGCCGGGCAGGCGGCAGCCTATGCCAATGATCGCGACGCCGTTCAATACTCAACCCCGGTGACTAACCTTCCAACGCGGCTCATGCGCATTGGACTTTTGGAAAGGTGCGCACGGGCGCCGCGAATGCATAAGCGGGTCTAATTCGATTTTGGCGGAGCGGCGACGTCCTTTGCGCTGGCGGCCTTCAGGGCCTCGCGCTCATGAAAACGCTGCACATGAAAGCGCTGAAAATTCTTATCGCGTTCATATATTTTGTGCCGGACCCAGGTGAACATGTCATAGAACGTGCCCGGACCTACGCCGAGGCTCATCCGCAGAACCTCCAGATCATGGCCCCATTTGCCTTCATATTTCGACAAATCATCCTTGAAAAAGACGATTGTCGGCGTAAACAGCACGCCCCATCGCTCGGCCAGCTTATTCTCCGGCAGTTTCGTGCCGTCGAAATCGGTCACTTCTCGTCCGCCCCACAGGTCGAGTTGCAGGATGTGGAAGTTTTCGCGGACGTAATCGTTGATGTATTTCTGTGCGAGGACCTCTTTGTGCATCATCACACAGTATCCGCAGCCGCGTTGCTCGAAGATTATGGCGTAGCGCTTTCCGGCTTCCTGAGCATCCGCAAGGTCCGCTCTGAGATCAAGAAACGATTGGATGAACCATTGTTGATGATAAATCCCGCCATCGCCCTTGATGGGGACGACCCTGGGGTTGATTTCTCCAATCGGCGGCGGCAAACGATCGGGGACTTCACTCTGCGCCGGCACCGCCAGGCCGAGCAGCAATCCAAGCGTTAAAGACAACAGTCTGATATTCCAAGCACTTTTGCGCTGTGCCATCATCATTGCGTCATCCCGTTATTCGCCGACCCCGTTACCAAACCTCGGGGGTCTTTCCCTGGGCCTTCAATTCCTTGAATTTGTTTTGGATAAATCGCTGGAAATTCTGACCGGCATAGTGCCCGCCGTGAACATATTCCAACATCGAAATGAAATGGAACGGTTTGAAATATCCCGGCATTCTGAAAATTTCGGCCTCGGGCCCCGATTTGGCCCTCACGGCCTCAACGTCTTTTGGGAAGAACAGCATTGTCGGCGTGAAGATCACTTTCCAACGTTGCGCCAACGCTTTTTCTTCCATCTGCTTGCCGTCGAAATCGACGACGGTACGGCTTCCCCACATGTCCAACTGTAAAACGCTATAGTTTTTCAGCAGAAAATTCCGGATTTCAGGTCGCGCAAAGTTGACGCGGTGAAGCTCGCGGCAATAGGGACAGCCGCGCTGTTCAAAGAGCACGGCGAAATGCTTGCCTTTCTCTGCGGCGGCGGCAAGATCGTCGGAGAGTTCCAGGAATGAATTCACAAACCAATTCTCTATAAAGAGCCCATTGTCGGCGACTTCAGGCTCCGGCCCTTCGGCAGCGGAAGATGCCGCCGGGATAAAGCTACCCATCGCACCGGCAGCAGCCGTCAATTGCATAAAGTGTCTGCGGTGAATTGCCACGGTGCACCTCCCTCGCGGCGCCATCCGCGAAATACGGGCCAAATCAGCCCTAGCATATCCATCAGCGCCGTGATGACATTTAAGTTAGATAATATTCGAATATGTAGAAACGACAAGCGAGTGTTGCTACTCTTACGCAACAAACTGGCCGGGTTGCAGCGAGGGGACGTTTTGACTAGTAGCTATGGCGATCTCGCCAAATCTGTTGTGCCTAGTCGTTGGAGCAGAGTGCCGATGCGCATCATTCTAGTAGCTTTCTGTCTCTGGCTGAGCGGTTCCGCCAAAGGCGGTGCCGCTGAACTTGTCATGTTCGAGGAAGCGGGGTGTGAATGGTGCGACCTTTGGAACCAACAGGTCGGGATTGTCTATTCCAAGACCCCTGAAGGCCGCCGCGCCCCATTGCGCAACGTGAATATCAACGATCCCCGTCCAGACGACCTCATGAATGTAACGGGAATCGTATATACTCCGACATTCGTGGTCGTCGATAACGGCGTAGAGCTCGGCCGCATCGTGGGTTATCTCGGAGAGGACTTTTTCTGGGGTTACCTTGACAACATTCTTTCAAAGGCCGCGCCGGCAACATTGGCGCAAGAGAGGCCCGAAGAAATTAAGGCGGTTACGCCTGAGCCCTCCCACGAAAACTGAGAACGGACGGTTTCATGTCATCGATAGCAATCAAGGCCACCGAATTCCCGTATAGCGACATGACGGAGAGCGCGCAGGCTGCGAGCGACCTGCTGCGCGCCCTATCGCACGAAACCCGCCTGATGATCCTTTGCATGCTGGCCGATGGCGAGAAGTCGGTCGGCGCACTCGAGGCCCTTCTCGAATTACGCCAATCGTCGGTTTCGCAACAGCTTGCCCGATTGCGCGCCGACAGGCTGGTGGAGAAGCGCCGCGACGGCAAAACGATCTATTACTCACTTGCCAGCTCGGAAGCGCGCATCATCATCGAGGCTCTTTACGATCTCTATTGCAAACCCAAAGGGAAGAGCAAAGGGTAGGGCATTTCCCTCGCAAAAATTGAATACGATATCGCCGCCGTTCGTTTTATGATCATCGGACGATGACTGATACTCCTCTATCCCTTGTCCTGGCACTATTCGGCTTTGGCTGCGGCGTGATTATGGGGATCGCCGCGCGCGGCGCGCGGTTTTGCACGTTCGGCGCAATCGAGGACTATGTCCTGGGCGGCAAGACGTCACGGCTCAGGTCCTGGGGTCTGGCGGTCGCCGTGGCAACGCTTCTGGTCTCGGCGATGCACGCAACCGGTATCGCGCGGCTCGATCAGTCCATTTATTTGAGTCCGTCGTTCGGCTGGGGCGGGGCAATTGTCGGCGGCGCTGGCACGGTGATGCTGGGCGAGGTGCCGACGATCCAGCCCAAGCTCTCCGGCGACTTCGCCACCATCATGGAATGGGCCGACGCCGCCCGCCGCATGGCCG